>JBJUHT010000080.1:0-15663 GCA_046070105.1 Dolichospermum sp. | reverse complement strand
TGGGGGAATATTGGCAAAAAATCGGTAAAGTAGTTAATTCTGGCAATTTGCAGATTTTAACGACAGATCACCACAAGTTAGTTCAGGTTAGTATTGAAGATATGCGCGATCGCTATTATGGGGCTATCTCCAAACGTCTGGCAATTCAGAATAACACCTAGACTAGATCAAAAATCAAGGTTTGGACATGAAAATTTACAATTCATACTTGATCCTTCACCAATTTAAGGTACTGTTTTAATGGATGGTTAACGATTTGTTAAGAAGCAAAAGGTAATGGGTAATAGTTCTTAATTTTCCCCCTCTCCCCCGCGCTCTTGTGAGTAATTTCCAATCCCCAGTGACTCGACACCCCACCAGGAGTAATACCAGCATGATTCTCGTTAATTCCGTAATTGCGGATGAATACCTCGATAACTCAATCAACATTCGTGAAAATACTAGTGACAAGCCCGAAGAAGCTTGTGGTATTTTTGGCATTTATGCCCCAGAACAAGATGTTGCTAAATTAACATACTTTGGACTATACGCTCTCCAGCATCGGGGTCAAGAATCTGCTGGTATTGCTACATTTGAGGGTTCGCGCGTTCACCAACACAAGGATATGGGACTGGTATCTCAAGTCTTCAATGAGACTATTCTAGAGCAATTACCCGGAAATCTGGCAGTCGGTCATACCCGTTATTCTACTACTGGTTCTAGTCGCAAAGTTAATGCCCAACCGGCTGTGGTGGAAACTCGTTTGGGTTTATTAGCATTAGCACATAATGGTAATTTAGTTAATACCGTCCAATTGCGTTCCGAACTGGTCAAAGATAAGTTTAACTTAGTCACGACAACGGACTCAGAAATGATTGCTTATGCGATCGCTCAAGAAGTTAATGCTGGTGCAGATTGGATCACAGCAGCCATAAGTGCATTCCATCGTTGTCAAGGTGCATTTAGCCTAACTATTGCTACACCCGTAGGTGTGATGGGAGTCCGTGATCCTAACGGGATTCGTCCCTTAGTAATTGGTACTTTAGATAGTAACCCCGTCCGTTACGTTCTCGCTTCCGAAACTTGCGGTTTAGATATTATCGGTGCGGAATATCTGCGTGATGTCGCCCCTGGAGAATTAGTATGGATCACTGAAAATGGCTTAGAATCATTTCAATGGTATCAACAGTCAGAGCGTAAACTTTGTATCTTTGAAATGATTTATTTTGCCCGTCCTGATAGCCTCATGCACAATGAAACTTTATACAGTTATCGAATGCGATTAGGACGGAAAATGGCAGCAGAATCCCCCGTAGAAGCCGATTTAGTCTTTGGTGTCCCTGATTCTGGTATACCTGCGGCCATTGGCTTTTCCCAAGCTTCCGGTATAGCCTATGGTGAGGGACTGATTAAAAATCGCTACGTCGGCCGCACCTTTATTCAGCCTACCCAAGCCATGCGAGAATCAGGTATCCGCATGAAACTTAACCCCCTCAAAGATGTGTTATTCGGTAAGCGAGTAGTAATTATTGATGACTCTATTGTCCGGGGAACTACTAGCCGGAAACTAGTTCAGGCTTTACGTGATGCTGGTGCGGCGGAAGTTCACATGAGAATTTCCTCTCCTCCTGTCACACACCCTTGTTTTTATGGTATTGATACTGATACCCAAGATCAATTAATTGCTGCGACAAAATCAGTAGGGGAAATAGCCAAACAATTACAAGTTGATAGTCTAGCTTATTTGAGTTGGGAAGGAATGTTAGAAACCACCAGAGAAGATACTAATAGTTTTTGTTCTGCTTGTTTTACCGGTAATTATCCCGTCGCTATTCCTGAACAAGTAAAGCGTTCTAAATTGATTTTAGAAAAGGTTGTAGTTTAGAACATTGGGTTTGAAACTGTAACTTACAGCAGTTTTCATGTATTTGTACCACACGCTAATTTTTCTATACCTTTCTTCCTTTGCGTCTTTGCGCCTTTGCGTGAGATATAAAATGTGGTTCATTTACCCGAAAATCGCTGTAAATTCTAGCCAGTGTGGTGAGGTGAGGGTATCTTGCCCGCATAAAGTGTACCTCACTCAAGCTAAACGTGCTGTAATTGATAATTAAAAATTGTCAACTGTCAATGGGAGAAAAAAACCAATTCAACGGAGAGGGGGAGATTCGAACTCCCGGAAGCTTTCACTTCACCTGATTTCAAGTCAGGCGCAATCGACCACTCTGCCACCTCTCCAGACTATTTGCCAGAATTGTCAAAAATCAAAACTGACAAATAAAATCATAGCATATAATTACAGAATTGGCAGCGCTCAAACCAAAGAATTATAAAAAACTTCCTCAGCAACCACCTGGTAGTCCTTACCCACCCAAACGAGAGCAACTTTTGTCACCATACACCCATGTAAAGAGACCAGAGAGAAATTCCGTAATTTTACGCCGTTTTCCTGGACAATTCTGGGGACATTAGCAGCATTTAAGTAAATAGTCCCTTCTGGGCTTTTAAATACAGCTTTCCTTTCTAGTTTCTTAGTATGGCGCAAAGTCCGGTGCATATGACCAAAAGCAACTAAAGAGACAGTTTTGTTCATGTTGAGAGTTTGAGAAATAGCTGCTGCTAAATCAGGATCACCGAAATCACCGCCAATGGGATGCCAATCTTTGCCACAAGGGTCTTCAGGGCGATCGCCTAAACCACTAGGTCCATTGTGTCCTAGAAAAACAATATTGTCGCAAGTAGCATTTTTTACTGCGTTGACAATTTTATCTGCGGAATCATCTAAACTGGAAACACCATAACGTTCTTGACAGATTTGGGCAAATCGCCATTCAGGTCCACCCCAGGTAAAAGGACGACCACCCACCACAGTTAAATTCCACTGCGGGAAATCCAACTTACCATAACCGACTTGGACAGCCCCTAATAAATCTAGCTGTTTCTGTACCCAGTCTTCCTTGGTGCGGTCATAAGGACATTTTTTGCGTCCCCATTCAGTGGCCGAGTACCATGCGTCATGGTTGCCCATTACCGCTGCTTTGGGAATATCAAGGGAAGCGATGGTTTTTACCACTTCTACTGACTCATTCCCGAAATCACCGACAAACAGCACTAAGTCCACACCAAGATGTTTAAGTGCCATACCATCTTCCACGTCCCATTGGTCGTGAATATCCCCAACTACAGCAATTTTCACAGGTTTTGATTGAGTTTTCTGACTGGTCATGCCACTTTAAAAAGCCATATATCTCCAGGATAGGAAACTCCCAGGAATTTGGGCATAAATTGCTAATATCAATCATCCCCTATTTTTGGTAGAAACTACTATAATTTAATCCACAAGGTCATCTCATTCTTTAAAACAGCAGTTTTTAATTGTGTTTACAACTACACTAACTCAACCGCAATCAGATAATCTACCATTAGATTTATTTACCGCCATTACGGATCTCAAAACAGAACTGAATGCGGTCATATTAGCCCACTACTACCAAGACCCTGATATTCAAGACATTGCCGATTTTATTGGTGACTCCTTGCAATTAGCCAAAGCTGCGGCAAATACTCAAGCAGATGTCATTGTTTTTGCTGGTGTTCACTTCATGGCGGAAACTGCCAAAATCCTCAATCCTGATAAATTGGTACTGTTACCAGATATCAATGCAGGTTGTTCTTTAGCAGATAGTTGTCCCCCTCAAGAGTTTGCAGCTTTCAAAGCCGCACACCCTGACCATTTAGTTATTTCCTATATTAACTGCTCGGCTGAAATCAAGGCCATGAGCGATATTATCTGCACCAGTGCCAACGCTGTGAAAATTGTCCAGCAAATACCCCCTCAACAGCCAATTATTTTTGCCCCAGATCGGAACTTGGGACGGTATGTAATCGAACAAACTGGACGGGAAATGCTATTATGGCAAGGTAGTTGTATTGTCCATGAAACTTTTTCGGAAAAGAAAATAGTGGAGTTAAAAATTACACATCCTCAAGCAGAAGCGATCGCTCACCCCGAATGTGAAACCAGCGTCTTGCGTCACGCCAGCTTTATTGGCTCTACAGCCGCTTTATTGAATTATTGTCAAACAAGTCCTAGCCAAGAATTTATCGTGGCTACAGAGCCAGGAATCATTCACCAGATGCAAAAACTAGCACCTAACAAACACTTTATTCCCGCACCTCCACAGAATGATTGTAGCTGTAACGAATGTCCATTTATGCGGTTAAATACCTTAGAAAAACTGTATTTAGCCATGAAAAATCGCACCCCAGAAATTACTATGTCAGCAGAAATACGTCTAGCTGCGTTGCGACCCATGGCACGGATGTTAGCAATGAGTACATAATAACTCAATTTGCTAGTTATAGTTGAGGCTGGTAATCGCTCATTGGTAATGGGTAATTGGTGAATAATTTTCTGTTTTCATAGTGTTGATCCTTTAATGGATATCCCGATTTAGACATTTTCCCTAACTAGCAACTTACATTAACATAACTTACTGGGGCTTGGAATCAGTCACCTCCAAACATTTGGTTGCGACCTAGTTTTGTGGATGTTGTTGTTGACTTAGGAGAGCTTTTTGTGAGAATTATGATAATTATTTACAGTCCGCTGTGGGTTATCTCCACGTAGCTGTTTACGACCATTAGTGATAATTTGTAACATTTCTTGAATATCCTGTTCCATATTACTCAAAACATGATCAGCATATTTATCAGCACCATTTTCAATCTCTTGAGCTTGAGTAATTGCAGTTTGGCGCATTTCCTCTAACTCTTGCTGACAAGCGCGACGCTTACGCTCAACCTCTGCGATAGTTTCCTGCATCATTGCTTCACAATCTTGCTGGACTTGTCGCCGCAGTTGGTCAGCTTCCCGTTGTGCTTGTCTGATAATATCACTTTCAGCCAAAATTTGCGCCCTTTTAGCTTGGGCCACATCTACAACCTGTTGTCCATATTCTTCGGCTTCTAGGAGAATTTCATCCTTTTGTGCCAAAATATCTAATGCTTCCTGGAAAACCGTCGGCAAAGATAGGCGGATAAAATCAAGTTGTTCGAGTAATGTATCTTCATCTACTAGGGTGCGTCCAGTTAAGGGAATCCTCATGCTAGAGAGAATTATATCCTCTAAGCGGTTGAGTTCCTGCTGAATATCTACCCCTGCCGTTGGCAGTGGTATCCTACCTTCAGGAATTACCTTTAGGTACTCCCGTGGGGGGGAATTTTTCCCGTTTTGGTGGGAATCATGGGCGGAAATTGAACTTGGTTGTAGCATTGGTATATATCTCGGGCAACGTGTGAGGGAACAAGATGATCAACAGAGCCACCGAACCTGGCAATCTCTTTTACCACACTACTACTTAAAAAACTATACTCATTTGATGTCGCTAGAAAGACTGTCTCAATGTGAGTAGACAGTGTTTTATTAGTATGAGCCATTTGTAGCTCAATTTCAAAATCGGATACTGCTCTTAACCCCCGCAACAAAATTTGTGCTTGTTGCATTTGAGCATATTCTACAGTCAAACCATCAAAACTGTCTACTCCTACATTTGGTAAATGTTTTGTAGCTATACGAATTTGTTCTAATCTTTGCTCGACTGTAAATAATGGTATCTTATTTGGATTGCGAAGGACGGCAACTATCACCTGTTCAAACAGGCGACTACTACGCTGAATTAGATCTAAGTGTCCCAAGGTGACGGGATCAAAACTACCAGGATAAATAGCAATCACAATGTTAGTAGATTAGCGTTAAAAATTGTCGTTATGACAAGGGAACAGGTAACTCTTCACTAGGAAGAGGTTTTGAGCAAATTTACTTTTTGTTACTTATGTCGGTTTTTTTCCCTTCACTTAGTTATTTTAGGTCTAGATGTTAAATAAACTAACATTAGTTAAATCTAACATCTTATACTTCATAATTGGGAAGAGAGTGACTAAATAGGTGAACACAATAAAACCAAACTCTGTCAAGAAACATAAAATCGCCTCTAGCCAGATTGACTTATTATTGTCTTTGTCTTTGTAGATTTCATTGAATATAGGTAATTTTCCATGGTGGTGGATTTTTCGATTTTACCCTTGGGGTTTCAATTTACTTCTCCAGGTCCGATTGTAGTTAAAATTGGACCGATTGTTATTCGCTGGTATGGGTTATTAATTGCCTCTGCTGTCTTAATTGGTGTCGCCCTTTCCCAATATTTAGCTAAACGTCGTCATATTAATCCAGATTTACTCAATGATTTATCAATTTGGCTAGTAATTGCCTCTATTCCCGCAGCTAGACTCTACTATGTCTTATTTCAATGGTCAGAATATTCTCAACACCCAGAAAAGATCATTGCCATTTGGGAAGGAGGTATTGCTATTCATGGGGCAATTCTTGGCGGTGTCATAGCGGCGTTGATTTTTGCTAAACTTAATCAAATATCTTTTTGGCAATTAACTGATTTAGTCTCACCCTCCTTGATTTTAGGGCAAGCAATTGGCCGCTGGGGAAATTTTTTCAACTCCGAAGCCTTTGGTCGTCCCACTGGTTTGCCTTGGAAATTGTATATCCCCCCAGAACGTCGTCCTTTAGATCTAATTAATTTTGAATATTTTCATCCCACTTTTCTCTATGAGTCTTTGTGGAATTTCATAGTTTTTGCACTATTGCTAACTTTATTTTTTCGGGCTTTAAAAAAACCACGCTTCAAAGCAGGAACTTTATTTTTAGTTTACTTGGTAGCCTACAGCTTGGGACGGTTTTGGATTGAAGGTTTACGCATGGATAGTTTAATGCTAGGACCTTTACGAATGGCACAAATGGTCAGTTTAGGAGGAATTTTCCTAGGAATGGTTGGTTTAGCTTGGCTGTATGTACTCAAACGTCCTTTACCTGATGTTGTCTCCCCTTTTAAGGGAGATTGACTAAAAATAAAAAATGCCCCAGAGTAATTAATCTCCAGGGCTTAACCAGGGTGCATCTACCATCTATTTCTACAACTCAAAGGTAGTCAATCCGGAAGAGTACCCAAGGATTTGCCAAAAGTTTTTTTGTCGGAGTTTTTTAGAGCCAATTTTATGAGTGAATATATTGACAATTTAAGTATTAATCAAGACCAAAAATATCTATATCCAGGAGTTTATATTGTGGGTGCAGGACCAGGAGATCCTGATTTATTAACGGTTAGAGCGCAAAAATTGTTGGCTCAGGCTGATGTGATTTTATTTGCAGATTCTTTGATCCCTGAACAGATTTTAGCTGTTTGTCGTCCAGATGCAGAAATTATCAAAACCGCAAATCGGACTCTAGAAGAAATTTTACCACTGATGATTGATGCTGTAGCAGCCCATAAATCTGTGGTCAGACTGCATTCGGGTGATCCTAGTCTTTATAGCGCTATTCATGAACAAATGCAGCTATTAGCAGCCGCTAATATTCCTTTTGAAGTTATTCCCGGTATCAGCGCTTTTCAAGCGGCCGCAGCTAAGTTGAAAATTGAGTTAACTGTTCCCGGTTTGGTACAAACTATTATCCTCACTCGTATTAGTGGCCGTACTTATGTTCCTGCTAGGGAAGAATTAGCGAGTTTAGCTGCACATCAGGCCAGTTTATGTTTATATCTGAGCGTTCATCATATTACTAAAGCACAAACTCAGTTATTAGAACATTATGATCCAAACACTCCCGTAGCAATTTGCTATCGCTTAGGCTGGCCGGATGAAAAAATCCGCGTTGTGACTCTGGCGGAAATGACCGCTTGTACTCATGAAGAAAAATTACAAAGGACTACACTTTATGTAATCAGTCCAGCGCTTTTACCAGTAACCGGACGTTCCCGTTTATATCATCCTCAACATGATCATTTATTTCGTTCATCACATCAGGATTCGGGATTTTAGATGTTGTTAATTCTAGAACAAACTTAGGTGCTTGTCAATTATTTTTCCACCAAAAATACAGCAAATTTTTATCAATCTTGCTAGAGATTATTGATCATTTTTTTAGCACTTTTCCTGGAAAACTGTTATAAATTAAGGATTTAAAAACAAACTCTGGTAGGGCTAACATTCGTTGCCAACGCCAAGGTTCTTGATATAATCTATATAGCCATTCCAAGTTATTATCTGCTAACCAATTGGGGGCGCGTGTTTTTGTTCCTGACCAAATATCAAAACTACCACCAACACCTATCCAAATTGAGTTAGGACATAAATGGCGGTTTTTAGAAATCCATAATTCTTGACGCGGAACTCCTAAACCAACAAATATGATTTGTGGCTGTAGTTGACTGAGGCTTTGCAATAATTCTTGTTCTTCTTCTGGTGAATGATAACCAGAATGTGTTCCTGATATAGTTAGTGTGGGAAGTTTTTGTTTCCATAAATCTGCGGCTTTTGTGGCTACTCCTGGTGCGCCTCCATAGAAAAATATTGACGCAGATATTTGTTTTTGGACAACTGTTTGTAACAGTTTTTCTGCTAATTCAATTCCCGGAATACGTGGGATTTTTTTCCCTAATAAATATTGCAAATAAAGTACAACTCCCGCACCGTCAGGAATTACTAATTCAGCATTTTGAATAATATTTGCTAGAGTGGGATTTTTTTCGGCTTGTATGGTCATTTCTGAATTGAGGGTAACTACATGAACCCCCTTACCTATTTTTAAAGAATATAATAACCAGTCTGGATAATCATCCATAACATGAACTGGTAAACCTAATACTGAAAATGTGGGAGGAATTTCAAACATGATTTCTTGAAAATTAAATGGGGTGGATATTTTCTTGAGTTATTTTATCAAATTTTGACTTCAAGGGATAATAATTTTAATAATTTTCTCCTTTAATCATTTACTTTTTGGCTGAAATTAATCATATTTGATTTCAAGATCCTCTGGACGATCAATATCTGCTAAAAATGGCAAATAATCTATTGATAAATGCAATTTTTCGGCAATTTTTACTGTTTTTGCAAATACTTCAGCCGTACCCCACTGGATATTTGTAAATAATTCCGCTGCTGGTTTTTGTAACCCAATTAAATAGTAACCACCGTCCATAGCAGGACCTAAAACAAGATTAAAAACTTGCAATTTCTCAAAAGCAGTTAGTAAAATTTGTGAGTTTAAATCGGGACAATCAGTACCAATAATGATTACTTGTTTTGCTGTTTGATTAAACGCATTTACAAGTGATCGCTCCATTTTTTGACCTAAATCTCCTTCACCCTGAGATTGATATAATAAATCATTTCCTAACCAATTTCGCATTTTTTCTAAATTCCCACCAGTAAACCGTATTTCTACGGATAATTCTGTCAATTTTTGTAATTTTTTAACTTGCAAAATAGTCTGTTCAGTCATCTGTTTTTGCAAGTTAGCAGCGCCAATATCACCCAAAACTGGTATTAACCGGGTTTTTGTTTTCCCTGGTTCTGGATAACGAGTAAAAATAATTAGATGTTGTTTTAATGATTTCAAGGACTTAATTCAAAATTTGCTGCTATTAAGGATATCGCAACTATGGGTGCTGTAACTGCGCGGAGAATACGACGACCCAGAGAAATGGCTATAAATCCCGATTTTACAGCCATTTCTAACTCTTGATCTGTCCACCCTCCTTCTGGTCCAATAGCAATAATGATCTCTTTGGCAATATTAGTATTATTTATCACCTGCTTTAGGTGAGGATAATCACCACGGGCTTCACAGATATAACTATGACTGGCTGTATTTTCATTTATGGCAGTTTTAAAAGCTACTGGTTCTCGAATGGTAGGAATCACGGTTCTTTCTGACTGTTCAGCAGACTCTGATGCTATACGCCGCCAGCGTTCTAGCTTTTGAGAACTGGGATTTAATAAACTGCGATCGCTAAAAATAGGAGCAATACAAGTTACACCTAATTCAGTACAATAGCGGATAACTTCATCAAATCCATTCCCTTTCGGTAAAGATATCATTAAAGTAATAGATACAGGTAATTCCGTTTTTACCTCTAGTGTTTCTACAAGCTCTCCTTGTATTCCTTGTAACTTAGTTAACCACAATTTACCCATACCATTCATAGCGATAAATTGATCACCATCTCGTAACCGCAATACCCGTAGCAAATAATGTTGCTGTTGAGGTGTTAATAAAAGTTGATTTTCTTGGAGTTGTTGGGGATTAATGGTAATACGTTGAAGTTGTGACATAATCAAGATCAATTTTGAGACTACATGAGATATAAACTTTGAATTAGTAGCTTAAATGTGCCTTTGTCGTAGATAATAAATAACCCCAAGGCTATGAATATAAAAGGAATAATAGACTGACCATAGCGACTTAAAATATAACCAATAATCACTTGACTAGTCAATAGATCAGCAATACCACAGCCAATTCCTACCATGACTAAAAATACGGCTATAATTATACCTAAACTAACAAAATGTTGACCTGCGAATAGAGGTATATAAACACCAATATTGTCACTGCTATTAGCAATAGTAATAGCTGCCACTTTATAAGTATTTGGGTGGAGAATGCTCAAGAAAAAAGACCATTTATGGTTAGATATAACGAGTGGAAAATCAGGATTAACTGTTAAAAATTGCCGATTTTCTGTACTTTCTAATTTTTGATCAATCAGTTGTTTCATACCAATAGTTATGGGTAATATTCCTAATAATCCCAACCATTCTCGCTGTATAAATAACCCGCCAAAAAATCCTGGTAAACTCAATATAATAATGATCAAAAAACCCAGATATTGACCAATAAAAATATGACGTTTACGAAAACTACTATCTATTTGCGAAAACAATAGTAGTAGAATGATCATGTCGTCAATATTGGTGACAGTAAAAGCAATTATCCCCTGAATAAAAACATTAACTAGTTTATTCATTATTAATACCCGTATCTGCTATATGTCAATACTATAGCATTTCCCATGGTTATAGATACAGAAATTGTGAATCAAATGTAAATAAGTTTGTACCCTAGTTGTCATATTTATTGTAATAATTGTTGAAAGCGTTTTTCGTGTCGAACTTTATCAAAATCTCGATCATTTTTCGCCAATTCTTGATATTTTTTTGGTACAAGTTCGATAGCTTTTTTGAGGTTTTCAATTGTCAGTTCTAGATTATTTTGTAAAGCATAATTGCAAGCTTTATTATAATAAACTTGATGTAAATTAGGACGAATAGTAGTTGCTTGGTTGTAAGATGCTAAAGCTTCTTTGTAGCGCTGTAATTTTGTCAATGCAATTCCTCTATTAATCCAAGCTTCATGTTTATTTTTGTCAATAGCGATCGCTTCGTCATAGGATTTTACGGCTTCTGCGTAATTTTGTAAAGCTGTTAAAGCATTACCACGATTATACCAGGCTTCATCTTTATTTGGACGAATTGCGATGGCTTGATCATAGGATTTTACAGCTTCTGGGTACTGTTGTAAAGCAATTAAAGCATTTCCTCGATTTACCCATGTTTCCGCACTATCATTTTTAATAGCTATGATCCGATTATAGAATACTAGAGCTTCTTGATAACGATGAGCATCTAATAAACTATTAGCTTCTATTAGTAATGTCTCTGCTTTTTGATTGTCTTGTACTTCTGTAAGTAGTTGATTAACATTATTTTCTTGAACAACTTTTTTAGTATTTTCAGATGAATAATTTGCTGGATCACTACAGCCAATTATCATCAAACTGATTAAACTAGAGACAATTAAGCTTTGCCAAATTACCATACTGCTCCTACAAAACTTATCTAATAATCCTAAAACTGATTGTCATTGAAAAGCGGTATCAAAATCAACTGTTATTAATTATTTTTTGATTTTGCAAATTTAAAATTAAGATTTTGAGCAACTTTTGAAAAACTATCTAGACGATACCATAATCATCTTCCCTAAGTCAAGGTCTATTTTTTTTCTGACTCAGTGACCACTGCTTTCGACTAAAAAACTTTTTTACCCTTGGGAGCAGTTTTACAAATATCAAAGATTTGCGAGCAGTTGCTGTTGCGGTCAGGAAATTTTCTGAGTAGTTCATTTAGTCGAGAAAGGGTGTATAATCTGATTAATAAGTTATAGTGATGAGGTAAAAATATGAGTATTAATGAATCTGATTCATCTCTTCCACAAATAAATCAAGAAGATGAATTAGAAATTACTGAAAGCAATCAGTCATTAACAAAAGCAGAACCAGATCAAAAACAACCAGAAACAAATATTTTAGCTGAGATTTGTAATTTTTTGAGTGACAATGCCAGTATTAAAGTTCTGATTATTTCCAGGATTTTCTTATTTACTAGCTTGTCAATTACCATAACTTTAATTAGTATTATCATTAATAATTTATGGTTGGGGATATTGGGAACTTTGGCAACTTTGCTGTTATCACTATTGATAATTTATCCTTGGTGGCAAGATATTATTAAACAATGGTTTGCACCTGAAGATAGAAATTTATTCATTGGTTTTATAGGATTAATAGTAGCAATAATTGGCTTATTCAGATTTAGTAATTTGGGTCATAGTTTACTACTTTGGGGAAAGAGAATTAATTGGGAAGCTTCGGGTACTTTAGCAGAATGGTTTGGGGCTTTAGGACAAATTGCTATTGCCATTATCGCCGTTTATGTAGCATGGCGACAATATGTAATTTCTAAAGACCTCACCATTCAACAAAACCTACTCACTGTACAACAAAACATCATTACCCAACAACAAACCATAGACTCCTACTTTCAAGGAGTTTCTGACCTCATATTAGACGAAGAAGGATTATTAGAAGACTGGCCGCAAGAAAGAGCGATCGCCGAAGGACGTACTGCTGCTATATTCAGTAGTGTAGATGGTAGTGGTAAAGCCAAAATTCTGCGATTTCTCTCCCGTTCTAAATTACTTACTCCCCTACAACGCGATCGCCGCTTAGGAAGAGCTATTCTAGATGGTAGTGGTGGTTATGCTGAAGATCGTTTGGAGGGAGTGCGTGTCATAGATTTAGGGGTGATGTTAACAGATGCCGATCTAGCTAATAATGATTTACGATGGACAGATTTAAGTGAAGCTAATCTCATCCGTGCTAATCTTAGTAATTGCGACTTAGTAAAAGCTAACCTTTCCCGAACAATATTATATGCAGCCAATCTCAGTAATACCGATTTAAACGGAGTTCGTCTATTTTATGGTTTAGTAGAACAAGCATCTCCCCGCAGTCGCACTCAACCACCCAACTACGAAACCGGGGAACACACTGGTGCAGTTATTGAAAATGCTGACTTCACTAATGCACAAAGAATGTCCCCAGCGACTCATTACTACTGTTGTGCTTGGGGTGGAGAAAAAACCAGAAATACCATTCCGGGAGGTTGTGGAGAAATTCCCAATAAATTGGGTAGATAAAAAGAAATTGAAAATTGATATTGTAATAATAACTAATTGACAATTGATAATTAATAGGTTGAAATCATGAGTTTAACTAAACGAGTTTTTTTAATTCTTTCTTTATTAACTACCTTGGGGATTATTTCCCAAGTTAGCGCCACAGCCAAAAATCCGCCATCTAAATCAGAAATAACCATCAACGATAGCAACAATTATAAACAAATCAACCTCCAAAAAGGCAAAATATTGATCATTAAATTATCAGCCAATCCATCAACAGGTTATAATTGGCAAATAATTAAAAATGATCCTCAAAAACTCAAACCCTTGGGAAATTCAGTATTTGAACCATTACCAACAGCAGCAGGAGAATCCAAAGTCAAATTAGTAGGATCACCTGAGAATCAAGTTTTTCGGTTTTTAGCCCAAAAATCTGGTTCAACCCAGCTAGAACTCCAATATTCACGGCCTTGGGAAAAAAATATTCCCCCCATCAAAACCTATCAAATTACCGTCAAAATCCCTTAACCAAAAAAAGAAGACCTGATAACTGACGGATAAAAACCAAAAATTGCTCAAACTACCCTCTTTGCGGCTCTGCGGCTCTGCGTGAAAAAAATCATAAATTTTCTGGTAAAGTCAGAATTTCCACCCCAAAGTCCGTCACAACAATGGTATGCTCAAATTGGGCAGAAAGCAAGCGGTCCTTTGTTACCGCAGTCCAACCGTCACTAAGCATTTCCGGCTCATAAGTTCCTTCATTAATCATTGGTTCAATAGTAAACACCATACCAGGTCTAAGTTTTTTACCTTTACCCCTAATGCCATAATGAGGAATATCCGGTGCTGTGTGAAAAACATTACTAATTCCATGACCGACAAAATCCCGCACCACGGAAAAGCCGAAAGACTCAGCATATTCTTGAATAGCTGCCCCAATATCCCCAATTTTCGCCCCTGGTTTCACCTCTGCGATTCCCAATTCCAGACACTTGTGTGTCACTTCTACCAATTTTTGGGCTTTCGGAGAAGGACTACCATCGAGAACTGTTTTTGATGTGTCACCATGATACCCGTCCAAAATTGGTGTCACATCTATATTAATAATATCCCCATCTTTGAGAATTTGTTTAGCATTGGGAATACCGTGACAAATTACCTCATTTACACTAGTACAAATTGACTTAGGATAACCTTTATAACCCAAAGGAGCGCTTTTTGCTCCATGTTTTTGCGTCCATCTTTCCGCTTCATCATTCAATTGTAGGGTACTTACTCCTGGTTTCACCAAAGGTTCTAAATATTGTAACAATTTAGCGGCCAAGCGGCCAGCGCGACGCATTTTTTCTATTTCCCGCTGAGATAAAATGACTATAGTTTCTGTTTTCATCAAATTTTGATTAATCTTTTAAAAATACAGTTAATCCAGTCGTTGCGGATCTATAAGTAGCATCCGCTACCTTGAGAGCATACAAACTTTGTTCTGGGGTGATATATAAAGGACTAGCATCAAATAAATAGTCTAATACCATAGTCGTATCTTTGGCAAATAAACCCCGGCGTGCAGCCACCTCAATTAACTGCGTTTCTTCTCCTAAGATTAACATTGCCGCATCACCATCGAGAATTATCCCCCCATTTTCACCATGAACCTCCAATTTACGTTCTGATTGCCACAAAGTTTCACCCTTGCCATAAACTACCTGTGCCAATAAACCACTGTCAAAGCACAACTGGGCTGAACAGAAACAGGTTTGGTAATAATCTGGTTCAACTTGCCAATATCGTTGATGACAGTTAACAGTAAAAACTTCACCAAACAAATCAATCAGACGATTTAAGCGAGATAAAGCCCCAATTAAGGGAAAACCAAACATTTCATGATTATAAGTCCATTTGCGCGGCGCTGGATGTTGGGGATTGAGGGTACTATGGCGAACATAAAACAAATCACCCAGTTGATACAAGTGTTCTTTTAACGTTTGATGCCAACCCCCCAATAATTCAATGTGTTCGACGTGCAATAGCTTATTGACTGTTTTTGCTAAAATTATCAGTTCTTCGGCTTCCTTGACATCTACAGCCAGGGGATATTCAACAATTACGTGCTTACCCCTTTCCAAAGCAGCGCGGGCAATTTTGCCATGATCTTGATTAATAGTGCATAATACCACCAAATCCAAATCTTCCCGTGCTACTAGCTGTTGCCAAGAACTCATAGCCTCAATTGCGTATTCTTGGGCTAAAATAGCTGTTCTTTGGGGATTACCAGCTATAGCTATTAAATCACTGCGCGGATCTTGTCGCAA
>JBJUHT010000079.1:0-30339 GCA_046070105.1 Dolichospermum sp. | reverse complement strand
TATGGCGGGCTGGTACGGTACAGCGATGTTGTGTTATGTGACACCTAAAGAACATTTAGGTTTACCTGATGCTGAAGACGTGCGTAATGGCTTAATTGCGTATAAAATTGCGGCTCATGCTGCGGATATTGCGAGACATCGACCAGGTGCGAGAGACAGGGATGATGAACTTTCTAAAGCTCGCTATAATTTCGACTGGAATCGTCAATTTGAGTTGTCTTTAGACCCGGAAAGAGCGAAGGAATACCACGATGAAACTTTACCAGCAGATATCTATAAAACCGCTGAGTTTTGTTCCATGTGTGGACCTAAATTCTGTCCAATGCAGACTAAGGTTGATGCTGATGCTTTGACTGAATTGGAGAAGTTTTTGGCAAAAGAACCTGTAGCGCAAGGTTAATTAGTGAACAACAAAATCCCCGATTTCTTCAAGAAGTCGGGGATCTGAGAACATCAATATTAAAATGTAGAAATCTATGAGTGAACAAATTAAATTTCATCCAAAAATTTCTGAACCGATAAAATATCAATCTGTTTAAATGGGTGAAGAATTAGCAAATCTTCATCACCTGTAATAATACATTGAGCTTTTCCACTAACAGCTAATTCTAGATATTTATTATCTTTAGGATCTCGACATTCATTGATTTGTTCAGTAATATTAATAAACTCCATAGTTTCTACTAAATTATCTATTAATTCCCTCCGTCTTTGGTAATATAACGGTCGAATTTTGGTCTTGATAAAACTTCTTGTAACTCGTCAAAAACAGCAGCACTTAACAAGATAATACCTATATCTTGAGCTTTATCTAAAGCTTGACGTGGTTTACTTTGACTAAATAAAAATGCACTTACGAAAACATTTGTATCAAATACAAAACGGCGTTTATTTATCATCTTGCAAAATAGATTCTAAAATTTCAGGAGTTAAACCATTAGCTTGTGCTTCTTGACTGGCTTTATCCATCGTATTTCTAAGTTTTTGAAGTGCTTCTTTACTATTTTTTAATAAATTTGACTCCATAATTAATGCTAACTTTAGCTGAATTTGTTCCTGTTCTTCCTTAGTGCTGCGACGATAAGCTTCAGCAATATTTGATGGTACTTTGATGATTATTTCTTCTATTGTATTCATATTCTTACCATGTTTAGTCCTTCTATCTGACAATTATAATCTAATTTTTAAATTGCTGCTGATTTTTGTAAATTAGTTTAACTTGTGGGGGTAAACCACTTTTCAAACTATGCTTTTGGTACTATAATAATTATTATACAATATTTTTGATGTTTAGTGTAATTTTTGATATAATTAAATGACTCGACAATCTCATGGTCAATTCGCTAAAGAATATCTAGAGGAATTATTAACACCTTTAGGAACAATTAAAAAAAGTGAAAAGGTTAAAAGTGAAGTTCAAGAAATTGATGTTTGGTTTGAACCCTTTTCTGATCAAAATCAGGAAAATCTACCTTTAGGTTTATTAGGGAAGATGGCTAAAACTCAATGTTTATTTGAGCCTTTTCGCAATCCACCATCGGAAATAGAAATTCGCAGTTGTTTACTTAAATTATATGCCGTTCATGGTGATGTAGTTAGGAAAGCAAAACGCGAAAACAGAAATATTGCTGAATCAGAATTACCGATTTTATGGATTTTAACACCAACTTTTTCAGATCGGATGATTGCGGGTTTAGGTGCAAATTAAATTGTAGAAGATTGGGTTAAAGGTGTTTATTTTCTGCCGAATATTCTGAAAACAGCAATAGTTGTGATTCATCAATTACCAGAAAATGAGGATACATTATGGTTGAGAGTTTTGGGGAAAGGAGGCACACAAAAAAGAGCAGTTGAGGAGTTAACTGAGTTACCAGAAAATAACCCTTTTCGAGAAAATTTGTTAGAAATTTTAGCGGACTGGCGCAAGAATTTAGAATTGAGAGATAATTTAAGTAGAGAAGAGGAGGAAGGAAAATAATTTTTTTCCAGTATCTCACTTTTTGGCTAAATTAACACCAACTCAGTTACTTCTTTCTTTGGGTAATTTATCGCGTGAAGAGTTGTTACAAAGATTGAGTAGTGAGGAAAGTTAGTATAGTATAATATTTTTTGGCAGTTTGACGGAATTTCCCAAACTGCTGATGCGTTGAGTAATTTTTAACACTGTTTATTAAACTTGTGAGGATAGATGAGATTGAGCAGTTCTGATAATGCATTAAACGTAATACAACAGTCTCTAAATCTTGGAGTGGTAGAAGCACAAAGTAGTGAACAAAAATTACTACCATTACCATTAACAAAAGGATTCCAACTACAATATACCCATCCTCACGGACAAATTTATCAAGGTAATTCCCTAGATTGGCTGGCATCTCTTGATTCAGAAAGCGTTGATCTAGTGTTTGCTGACCCACCTTATAATATTAAAAAAGCTGAATGGGATAATTTTGAGAACCAAGAAAAATATATCGCCTGGTCAATTCAATGGATTAGCCAAGCTTCGCGTATTCTCAAATCTAATGGATCTCTTTACGTTTGTGGTTTTTCTGAAATATTAGCTGATTTAAAATATTCAGTATCCAAATATTTCAAAAATTGTCGTTGGTTAATTTGGCACTATAAAAACAAGGCTAATTTAGGTAGTGATTGGGGACGATCGCATGAAAGTATTATTCATTTTCGTAAATCAGATCAAGTGAAAATTAATATTGACGATGTGCGAATTCCTTATGGCGCACATACATTAAAGTATCCTTCCCATCCCCAAGCAGAAACCAGTGCTTATGGAAAAGGTAAAACTAAAAAAAATAATAACTGGACACCTAACCCAAAAGGTGCAAAACCTAAAGACGTAATAGAAATTCCTACTACTTGTAACGGGATGGGTGAAACAACACCTCATCCAACTCAAAAGCCAGAAGAATTATTAAGAAAATTTATCCTTGCATCATCTCAGGAAGGAGATTTGATTATTGATCCATTTTCAGGATCCGGAACAACTATTGTAGTTGCAGAACAACTTAACCGTCGTTGGATGGGATGTGATCTCAATATTGAGTATAATAATTGGGCAATTCAAAGATTAGAAAATGTCCATCGCATGACAAAGGAAGAATGGATAGCCTTTGATCGCAAAAATTCAGAACGCAGGGAGTCTATTCGATGAGGTTAGAAGATTTAGTAAATCACGCAGTGGACAAAGAAAATTTTCAGACTATTCAAAACTACATTTCCTTTTGTAGAAGCTATCTAGAATTTATAGCCAATGGCTTACAAGCTAGAATAGTTTCACAAAATGAAAATCATTACCAATTTTATCAATATACAAATGATGGTCATTACAATATAACTCGTCCAATCAATACTAACTTAATGTATGATGCTGGAATATTTGAAATTGCTTATAATCAGTTTTTGCAAGTTCTTGAGCAGTTGAGAGATAGACAGTTACCAGAGGAATCGTTACGGCAGGTTTTAATCTGTACAATCTATACCCTCCAGCAGACTATTGGTGCTACACTAGATGCTTTACCTTCTGGAAAGTCTAACCAAGCCCGTAAAGTTAATGGGGATCTTTTTGAGCGTCTAATTCGTCTGCTTATTGCATATCTCAATATAGATTGTGTTTCTGGAACAATACAAGTGCCTATTAGAGACGATAACGGAGTAATTTTGTTTAATACAACCTATCAACATGACTTATTGATTAGTCAAGACAATGAACTCAAGATTATTGGTTCAGTTAAAACTTCGAGTAAAGACCGTATTGATAAAATTTTTGTAGATAAGTTTTTATATAACAAGCTAACTAGCACTGATTTACCTCACATTGCAATTTTCTTAAATGATGTACAAAGAAAGAAGACAAAGCACCAAAATCGCTATGGGATTAATGCAACATTTTTACCAGGACACTTTAAAGCCTACACTATTAAACTAAATCCACTGGACGGTGTATATTACTGCGATATTCGCCCAAACATGATGAGGGATACACTACTTTCTCGACATATTCAAACTATTGATAATTTCTTTTATCGTGATATTTGGAATTTGCTAAGTAGTCATGGACAGTCTTTAGAAGAAGTTGAAATAGAGGAATATGAAAATAGGGAAAGTGAATAATATTTATTTTTTTTCGCATTTGAGTTAAAGTAATAAAACACAAGATTTTAAACATTAATTGTCGTTTTTATAGCCAGGGTTTATTTCTTAACTCAGCTTTGAGAAAATTTATAAACTGATAAATCAGTGCTTGTATGATTTTGGAAATGCGATCGCTTGTAGGGTGATTTTGGAGAACTGCGTAAGCGTTGCGCCCCGTAGGAATCGCTTTACTGAAGGTATTGATACTAATATTATTTTACATTACTTATTAGATCGAGAACCATTTTTGCCAGAGGAATTTTCCTACTTTTTCTGGAAGTGAATTAGGATATATTCAAGAATACTCAGCTAATTCGTGTAATTACTTGCAGGATAGTCAATAATGAGAGAACCCAGTAAAAATTTCAACCCTCTATTTACTCCCACAGAAGTAGAAAAAATGGGATTAACTTGGTTAGTCGCAGCGGGTATAGTCACAGCATTTTTGTGGCAAATACCTATCGGTAATTATATTTTATACCCATTTTCTATTTTGGCAACTTGGTTTCATGAAATGGGTCACGGTTTAATGGCCTTGATTTTAGGGGGACAGTTTCAAAAATTAGAGATATTTGGCAACGGTTCTGGTGTAGCTCATTATACTTTGAGTAACAGATGGGGATATCTTGGTATCGGCTTGGTCGCTGCTGCTGGTCCAATGGGTCCACCTCTCGCTGGTGCAGGTCTAATTCTCGCCTCTGGTAGTTTGAAAAACACTTCTTTGAGTTTAAAAATTTTGGGCGGTTTTTTACTCCTGTCTACATTAATTTGGGTGCGTTCTTGGTTTGGTTTTGTCGCAATTCCTTTATTAGGTTTTATGATCTTAGGAATCGCCTTAAAAACACCTCTTTGGGTACAAGGGTTTGCGATTCAGTTTCTAGGTGTGCAAGCTTGTGTAAGTACCTATCATCAACTTGATTATTTATTCAGTTATACCGCAGGACCGTTAGGATTATCAGATACCGGACAAATGCAGCAGTATTTGTTTTTACCTTATTGGTTTTGGGGGCTATTAATGGCGATCGCTTCTTTAATGATCTTAATCCAAAGTCTGCGCGTTGTCCATACTCAAAAATCAGCAAAATAACAGCATCTATGCTCAGTATTCCCACTAACCTGCTCAATTGCACCCAAACCCCCCACAGCGGCTACCATTGGGATGGTAGTAATCGCCGCTTTTTTGAAGGGTGGTATTACCGCGTCACAATACCCGAAATTAGGCAAACTATCGCTTTTATGTACTCCATCGAAGACCCCCAGGGTAATCAGCCCTACAGCGGCGGTGCAGCCCAAATTCTGGGCATAAATGATGAGTACCTCTGTCGCACTTTTCCCGATGTGAATAAATTTTGGGCGAGTCGGAATGTATTAGAATTAGGACATTGGGGAAAAACTAACTTACAAGTTTCCCCGCTATATCTCACTCCCAGTGAATTTACACAGCATATTTGGGAAGGCTATCAAGCCACAGCTACTTTAAATCAAGGTATAATTACAGATCCTGCTACTGGCAATTATTGCCAATGGGAGTATACAATTAAACCTATATATGGTTGGGGAAATCAAAATAGTTTTCAGCAATCAACAGCGGGTTGGTTATCATTTTCACAGATATTTGAACCTGGTTGGCAAATTTTAATGGCTCATGGTTTAGCTAGTGGTTGGATAGACTGGCATGGTCAAATATATAAATTTACAAATGCGCCAGCATACGCAGAAAAGAACTGGGGTGGTGCTTTTCCGCAAAAATGGTTTTGGCTAAATTGCAATTCTTTTATTAATCAACCCGATTTAGCTTTAACTGCTGGTGGAGGCAAACGTGGTGTATTATGGTGGATGGAATCAGTCGCTATGATTGGTATTCACTACCAAGGTAAATTTTATGAATTTGTCCCCTGGAATTCGGAGGTAAAATGGCAAATTCAGCCCTGGGGTAGATGGCAAATGCAAGCCAAAAATCTAAGTTATGAGGTGACACTGACCGGAACTACCCAGTTACCAGGTACTCCTCTCCGCGCTCCGACAACTAATGGTTTAACTTTCTGTTGTCGAGATACCATGCAGGGAGAGCTAAACTTAGAATTGCGAGCAGTTAAGGGCAGCACATCTCAGGTTATCCTGAATGCAAGTAGTAATCTGTGCGGTTTGGAAATTGGCGGCAATGATTGGGATAATTATTGGCAGTCTCAATGAAAATACTGCTATGATAATATTTGACAATGTTTCTGTTGTCTTTGGGGTTGTAGCTCAGTTGGATAGAGCGAGCGCCTCCTAAGCGCTAGGCCGTGCGTTCGATCCGCACCAATCCCGTGTTTGTATGGTCTATATTAAAATCACCGCTTCATCACTTCTTGTTAAAACGATTTTACTAACTTCAAAACACAATTAGCTAACACGGCATTACTTACAGCAAGATAGTTCTTCCTCATCAAGATAAGGATAACAGATATAAAATTAAATGTCAACCCCTTTTGAGAAGTAAAAACGGAAAAATAGCAAAAGATTGAATTTGTGTTTTTATAGGAGTGTAAAAATAAGGTGAATGATAGAGAATAGATTTTCAGGAAAGCAAAATTTTGAGATGGATATTCTGTAGATTTTTGTATTTTTAACTGTTATGATATTACCTTCCTTAAAAACTAGCAATCTTGAGATTTACAATGAGCTAGGTCAATGGTTTGAATTGATAAAAAAAGATAGGTTAATTATTATCAATCAGACCTATCTGATCATAAAATTTATTCCATCAAAAGGACTTAAAAAGTCAATTACCTACTCTTCTGTTTTTGCTTTCACAGTGCGGGACTCCCACCAAATGGGGACAACAATGACAGCAACTAAAATCAGTAACGCTAAAATCGCAAATTTACTTACCCAGGCCACCAATTGTTCTAGGGAAATAATTCTCCCCGCAAAAAAAGCTAAAGTCACCATGACACCACCCCACGCAGTCGCCCCAGCTACATTATAAATTAGGAATTTACCAAAGGGCATTTCCGCTATACCCGCAAGTGGTGAAGCAAAAATTCGCAATAAGGCAAAAAAGCGGCCAAAAAATACGGCTTTAGCGGCGTTTTCGGTAAATTGTTCCTTAATACTCAACAGTCGTACTTCTGAAATGCGGAAAATCTTCCCAGCTTGCAGCAGAAAAGGCCAACCACCGACTCTACCTATCCAATAGCCGCAATTACCACCAATTACAGCCCCTCCCACCGCATTACCAAGCACCAGCCAATAATTTAATTCCTTGCTACCAGCCAAAAAACCACCAACAATGGTTACTGTTTCCCCAGGAAGAGGAATACCCAAATTTTCTAGTAAAATTCCCAAAAAAATCGCTAAATAACCATAATTATGAGCAATTTCTTGGATGTTTTCTAGTGAAATTAGCTCAAAAGACATCCGCTACCACCGAGTTTACAAATTTTTACCTGTACCATATCTTTGCTTATTTTTGGTGAGAGTGTCAAACTATTTAAGTCAAATTATTTCAATAATGATAAGTTTGTTACTGAAATTGCCAGAGAATTATGCCTATACTAGAAGAACATATCAACAAATTATACGACATAAATACTGAAAAATTTTTCTAACCGCGTTGCTGTTAATGCAGGTAAATTTGCGAAAATAGTCATTTTGCGGTTGAATTATAAACGGTATTAATGTCAGTTTTTTCTTTCTTAGTGTTTCAAATACTCGGTTAAATTTATGACTCTTACACAAGAACGCCAAGTGATTTTGTTCAAACCCCAAGGTAGTATAGACCTAGACAGTGGTACAAACTTGAGTGAACAGATGGACCAAATTAAAGCTCAAAACCATCAACTTTGGGTGATAGATTTAGCAGATGTAGATTTTATGGATAGTTCTGGATTAGTTCCTCTGGTTAAAGGTTTGACAAAAGCCCGTCAAAGTGGTTGTCGCTTAGTCCTTTGCAATGTTAAAGCCCCTGTGAAATTGATTTTGGAATTGACCCAACTTGATTCAGTATTTGAAATTTTCCCAAATTATGAAGATATTTTTACCTCCCCTCAAGATCAAAAGTCACTATTAGCAAGCTAATTACAGTATTTTCCGTAAATACTTGTGAACCGCAGTATCTAAGTCTCAATACTGCGGACTAGGAGTTTTCATGTATTTTAAATTAGGTAACAAATTTTAAGTATTTTGAGGCGTGGATATATTATCTGTGGTAATTTCTGAAGGAGGAAAAGTAGGTAAGTCAATACCACTGTGATTTGTGTGGCGGTTTTTGAGCGCTAAACGATAAGTCACACTTTGCAATTCGGCTTGTAATTGGCGATTTTCCCTTTGTAATATTACTACCTGATCTCGCACTGGTTTTATGCGTTCCTCAAACTTACGGCGGTAAATTTGGGGTAATTCCTCTACTACCTGCTCTAGCATTCTATTTCGATCAGTTAGCTTTTGCACTGACTGTCGTAGTTGGTAAATTTCGGTATCACGAGTCCTAATTTCCTCTTTGTAGCATCTCACCTGCTCTTCTACAGATTGAAGTTGCTCTCTTAACACCTGCAATTGACTGAAATCTATCCCTGGTTCCGATAGTGGTGGTATAAAATTAATGTCACCCTTAACTAGTCGCAACAGTTCTTGAGATAACTGCTCTATTAATTCATCTCGTAGTTGTAACTCTTGATGCAACCGGGATATTTCCGTAGACAGTTCTGGAATGCTTGGTATATCAGATTCGTTCATCACTTATACCTCCTGTACATAACTGTGATCTTAACATTCCCGTTGTTTAAAAATATCCTTAATTTCCAGTTTACTGAAACTATTGACTATATCTGTATTTTTATACCATTACCTACCTAATCGGTAGGTGAACGGCTGATACTTGTCACCTAAAAATGTTGTTATTAGGCTGCTGCTTCTGCTTCTACTTTCTGCTTGGGAACTTCTTGCTTAACTGTCATATAGCGAATTACTTCTTCGCTTAATCTCATACCGCGTTCCATAATAGCGATCGCACTTCCAAGTCCAGTATAATTCATTTGTACATAAACGCCATCACGATGCTTTTTAATTTCATAAGCCAGACGACGTTTACCACGGTTTTGAATTTCAATATTCTCAGCGCCGTGTTCCCGAATCAAGTTTTCATATTTGGCAATTTGTTGTACTATTTGCTCATCTCCCAAATCAGGACGCAGAATGTACATCGTTTCGTAAACTGTGGTCATATTCGTTAATTCACCTTTTGGACAAAATGGCTGAAGAGGTGTTAATTCATACAAATATTGCTATGAGCGATACTTTGATTAATCAACGTCTCAAACAACAAGGAATTTTGACAATTTTTGAGCTATTCCATGTTAGCACAATTTTCCCCAATATTCCTTTCCTGCTCAACTTTATTTTTGGGGTGAATTTAGGAGATTTTGCGGATTTATTTTATAATCAAAGCAGTTTTCCATAACAATCATTAATCAAATTCTGTTTTCATCAAGCATATTTAAGGATATTTACTCAGGTTATGGCGCAGCGATATGTGCGAGTTCAAAGTCAAGAAGGTAAAATTTATTATGGGTTGCTCCAGTTATCTCAGAATGTGGAAGTGCTAGACGCTCCACCCTGGTTACAGGGTAAACCTATGAATTTCACCTTAGAAGCGAATTATACAATCTTAGCTCCTTGCGTGCCTTCTAAAATTGTCGCTGTGGGGAGGAATTATGTTGATCATGCAGCGGAAATGGGAACGTCAGTACCCGCTGAACCACTTATATTTCTGAAACCGCCTACATCTGTAATTGCGTCAAATAGAGAAATTAAATATCCCTACCAAGCTCAAAGAGTGGATTATGAAGGGGAGTTAGCCGTTGTGATTGGCGATCGCACAGTTAATTGTACCCCGGTCCAAGCCCAAAGTAAAATTTGGGGCTATACCATTGCCAATGATGTCACAGCCAGGGATTTGCAGCAAAAAGACCAGCAATGGACAAGAGCTAAAGGTTTTGATACTTTTTGTCCTCTTGGTCCTTGGATTGTGCGAGAATTAAACCCAGGAGCTAAATTACAGACTTTTTTGAATGATCATCCCCACCCTGTCCAATCTGCTTGTATTGATCAAATGGTATTTTCCCCAGATTTTTTGGTGTCTTATATTAGTCAAGTGATGACTTTATTACCTGGGGATATAGTATTAACTGGTACACCAATGGGGGTAGGAGCTTTACAAATAGGCGATCGCATCCGTATAGACATAGAAGGTATTGGTCGCCTAGAAAACACAGTTATCCGCAGTTAATCCTTAGCGTACCTGCATATAAACAGCATCAGAAATCGCCGGAATTTCCGCATATTTCCCCATTAATGACTGAACAACAGCATAAACAACCGCTGCTACTATTCCCATAAAAATGGTTGTATAAAGTGTTTGCATAACAAACCCACTTCCAGGAACGAACTGGACAACATCAGTCAAAATACGACATAAAAAGATGACAATATCTAAAATGATGGCTTGCATGGTATTAAAACGAATAAAATGACTAATTTTCTCGTTTCTCACCACTAAAAGCCACAAAGCAAAGAAAATAATCATTCCTGCATAGGGAATACCAGAGTAAATTGTCAACAGAGGTAAAAGCGGTAAAAATATTAGTCCCAGCAGTGGAAAATCCTTAAAAAAGAACTGACCGAAGACAAACACCTCAATTAAAGGCAATAAATAAGGTAAACAAGCGAAAATTCGATCAGGGAAAGTTGTAGACCCGCGCCAAGACATTTTATATTCTCCTATGGCTAAATTTCAACAGCTATTGATCTGAGGATAACGCAGATGCTTGATCTTGATCACGAATGCAATTATTCTATATTAGCAACCCGAAAACCCATCATACACTCATATTGCTCTGGTTGTTGTTGGGTAAAATTATTAATTGCTTGACCACAGCGCAGTTTTCCCTGACTCCAGCGAGGTTGTCCCTTGCCATTTGCCAATAAACAAGACTGACAAACTGTTTCTGGACTCAGGATTTGATTATCAGTGAAAATAACTAACATCTAAATCCCTTTTTGTTATAATTAGGAGAAATTTATATTAATGATTGAGAAAATGATTGGGAAAAAAATTCTAGACACCTGAGAAGGTTGTTAAATTTACTTGAGTTGATTGTATCTTAGATGTCTGAAATTTTTGTGAAATTGAGTACCAAAAAATACATAAATTTAGATCACCACATTTACTAAAATCAAAAATTCCTATATGATCATATTTCCAGTTCTCTGAAAATATCCAGTCTAAATTTTGATCATAGACAGGTTGCCCAGTAACCGTGCTGTACTGCATTCAATTTGAATGATTCTAGTAATTTGTATGATTGTAGCAGGCAAGGAATTTGTATGATTCTAGCAGGCAAGATGCCTGCACCACACACAACATCTAGCCAGATGAGGATTATAAAATTTAGAGGCGTAACAGCTTAGGTTTAACCGTGATTTCGATTTTCGTCAAATTCCATAACAAATTCCCTAAGGATAATCAAAGTGACCAAAACCAATTCAGACCTCTTAAAAAATTCAGACCCTACCATTAACGAACTAATTAATCAAGAACTACAGCGACAACGTGATCACTTAGAATTAATTGCCAGTGAAAACTTTACCTCCGCTGCTGTTTTAGCTGCCCAAGGTTCAGTATTAACCAATAAATACGCAGAAGGACTACCAGGTAAACGTTATTACGGCGGTTGTGAATTTGTTGACAAAATTGAACAAATAGCCATTGACCGAGCTAAACTGTTATTTGGTGCTGCCCATGCCAATGTCCAACCTCATTCTGGGGCGCAAGCTAATTTTGCCGTTTTCCTGACATTGTTAAAACCGGGAGACACAATTATGGGTATGGACTTGTCTCATGGAGGACATCTTACCCACGGTTCACCAGTGAATGTTTCTGGTAAATGGTTTGAAGTTTGTCATTATGGTGTCAGTAAAGATACTGAACAATTAGACTATGATCAAATTCGGGATTTAGCTATTAAAGAACGGCCTAAACTGTTAATTTGTGGTTATTCAGCCTATCCCCGGATTATTGACTTTGCAAAATTCCGCAGTATTGCTGATGAAGTTGGTGCTTATTTACTCGCTGATATTGCTCATATTGCGGGTTTAGTCGCTACAGGTAATCATCCTAACCCCCTACCTTATTGTGATGTCGTCACCACCACAACCCATAAAACCCTACGTGGACCTCGTGGCGGCTTGATTTTGACTCGTGATCCAGAATTGGGAGAAAAGCTGGATAAATCAGTTTTCCCAGGAACTCAAGGGGGACCTTTAGAACACGTCATAGCTGGTAAAGCTGTGGCATTTGGGGAAGCTCTTAAACCTGAGTTTACACAATATTCTGCCCAAGTAATTGAAAACGCCCGCGCTTTAGCTACCCAACTGCAAAACAGAGGCTTTAAATTAGTATCTGATGGCACAGATAATCATTTAATGTTAGTAGATTTACGTTGTATTGACATGACTGGGAAAAAAGGAGATCAGCTAGTCAGCAGCGTTAATATCACCGCCAACAAGAATACAGTTCCCTTTGATACTAAATCGCCTTTTGTTACCAGTGGTTTAAGATTAGGTTCTCCCGCCATGACTACCAGGGGTCTAGGTGTGGCAGAATTTACCGAAATTGGTAATATTATTGCAGATCGGTTACTTTCTCCAGATTCAGAAATAGTAACTGCGGATTGTTTAAGACGAGTCGCGGCCTTGTGCGATCGCTTTCCATTATATCCTCACATAGAAATTCCTGTACCAGTTTCTGTGAGTAGATGATGAGTATTCCCAGTCTGAGACTGGGAACGAGATTTTCCAAGGGCAGTTGAGGGAAGTTAAAACTAATTTAAACTAATTTAAACTAATTTATGGCTAGGACAGCCAAGCTATTAAGTTCTGACCCACCCTACCCAATGTAACTGGCAATTTACTGACCTTAACTGTTAACGAGTTAATTGCCTTCACGGCTTCCAGTTTGGATGTAAAGCATGATTAAAAAAACAGCAGGTACTAGTACGAACAAAATGCTCGCTATGAAACCTAAATCATTAACTTGCATAGGAAAATAGCCTTTTGTGTAATTTTTCTATTCAACTACTCTAGAATAGCATCACAGATGACAAAGTGAAGCCAATTTTCTGAAACTCGAATAGACAAGGGAGGACTAGAATCTCCAGCTAAACAACTAAAATCCGCAGACCTGGAATAAATACAGCAAGTTCAGCTTGAGTGAGGTACACCTTGTGCGGGCAAGATGCCCGCACCACAAGAGTTTTATTATTAATATCTGTACTTCATAATATCGGAAACTGCTGTAAAAATTAAAACCCACATAAGTGGGCTGTTTTTGTATATAAACGTTTACTAACTACCGATTTAACTTAGGGTTTGGTGATAACGCTAACAGGTCCATTAACTAGAGTTTGACAAGCGAGACGGTAATTATCAGGCTTGTTTTTGAATTTGCGGTTTTCTAAATCTGTGCGGGGAGAAAGGTTTTCTAGTCCTTCGGTAATTTGCACAACACAAGTAGTACATTGTCCCGCACCACCGCAATTAGTGATTTTACTGAGAAATGTGTAGATATCAATTCCATTTTCTACGGCTTTGAGTCGGAGATTGGCACCGTTTGCGGCCACTATTTCTTTATTCTCTTTAACAAATTTGATGTTTCCCATAGTATATTCCTGGTGACTTAGTATGCGACTGAATCAATTATATTGATTTATTGCCAAATATTAAGAAATATTAATTTTATGCAAAAAATAAAAAAATAGGACAGGTGTGCATTACCTGTCCAGAAAATTGGAGATGAATAAGTTATCTGAAACCGACTGCTGCTTGCCAAACAAATGCAAGTAACAAGAAGAAAACGGGAATAACAGGTAAAACATCTACCAAGGGGTCGAAGATTTGGTAAGCTTCAGGCAGTTTTGCTAGTAATAGTGCTGCTTCCATGTTTGTTTAAATCCACCTAATAGTCAAATACAGCTTTTATATGCGAGATGTATTTTAACATGATTTGGATTTTGGATTTTGGATTTTGGATTTTGGATTGATTACAGAATTTATGATCATCATCAGTCCTCAGTTTTTTCTAAATCAATAGCATCATCTTGCAACCAGTGACCAAAATCTGTTATAAAGCGATCGCTTAATATTGAAGCTCGAATCTTTTGAGTAAAGCGAATCAATTCAGTGATGTTATGAATAGTCAACAAAGTATAAGCTAATATTTCCTGCGATCGCACTAAATGAGATATATAAGCACGACTGAAATTTTCACAAGTGTAACAAGGGCAATTTGTATCCAGTGGGGTAAAATCTTCACGAAACTTAGCGTTTTTCAGATTCCAACGTTCACCGTCAACAATAGCTGTACCATGTCTAGCCCATCTAGTCGGAATCACACAATCAAATAAATCTACCCCAGAAGCGATCGCAATTGCCATTTCTCGATAAGTTCCCACACCCATCAAATAACGGGGTTTATTCACAGGTAACAGCGGGGCTGTAGTTTGGACAATTTGCGCCATTAAATCCGTAGGTTCACCCACACTGACACCACCAATGGCATATCCAGGCATATCCAACTGCGCCAATTTTGCAGCAGCACGGGCGCGTAAATCTAAATATACCCCCCCTTGAACAATGGGAAACAATGCCTGATCCTGGCGTTGATGGGCTGATATAGAGCGTTTTAGCCAGCGATAGGTACGGTCAGTAGCGGCTTCCACTTCCTGACGAGTAGCAGGATAGGGAGGACATTCATCAAAAGCCATGATCACATCTGCCCCTAGAATATTCTGAATTTCAATAGAGCGTTCTGGAGTTAATTTAATCATTTGCCCATCATGAGGCGAGCGAAAAGTTACACCTTCTTCTGTAATTTTCCGCATCTCACTCAAACTAAAAACCTGAAATCCACCAGAGTCCGTGAGCATGGGACCTGGCCAACCCATAAACTTATGTAACCCACCACCACCCGCAACAATGGCCTCTCCCGGCTGGAGATGTAAATGATAGGTATTAGCCAAAACCATTTGCGCCCCCGTTGCGGCCAGTTGGGCAGGGGTGATAGTTTTGACATTAGCTAATGTTCCCACGGGCATAAATCTGGGTGTTTCTACTGTTCCGTGGGGAGTAGAAAATACTCCCGCTCTGGCTTTGGTCTGGCTACAGGTAGCGAGACATTCAAAGGAAAAATTGGCACTCAAAACAAAAATATGGTTTCGCTAAATTTATCCACTAACTTAACATTTTCTCGACTACTTAGTAAGTTGGCATTAAAAATTGTCGTTATGACAAGGGAACAGGGAACTTTACTTTTCGTTACTTATGTCGGTTTTTTTCCGTTCACTTACTTTGATGCAGTTTGTGGGGTTTTTGCCAATAAAATCAAATTGAGAAGCCACGTCTGGTCATCTGTGATAAATTATCTGTCTGGGAGTAAATAAAACTTAACATTCATCAATAATTCAAGCGTTTTGGCTAAAAAAACTCTATCTAAAGTATGGCTAAGATATTACGCTGGTGGCAACAGCAATTCTTAAATTTAGTTGCGGCTGTGATTTTCTATACCGCTATTCCCCTACCTAATGTGCAAAATTTGGACTTCCAAAAAGTTGCTTGTTTCGCGCCAGTCATTGGGTTAATGATTGGTGGTATTTTAGGTGGGTTAGATGTAGGTATGAATTATTTGGGTATTCCCATGCTCACCCGTAATGCTTTGGTAGTGGGTGCGTGGATAGCAATTACTGGAGGATTACATTTAGATGGAGCAATGGATACAGCGGATGGTTTAGCAGTTACTGATCCTCAACGGCGGTTACAGGTGATGATGGACAGTGCCACCGGTGCATTTGGGGCAATGTCCGCTATAATGATTATTATCTTGAAAATAACTGCATTAACAGATATAGCCGAAAACCATTATTTAATATTGATGTCTGCTTGTGGGTGGGGACGTTGGGGACAACAAGTAGCTATTTGTCAATATCCTTATCTGAAGCCTAGTGGTAAGGGTGCATTTCATAAACAAGCTATTCGTTCTTATTTTGACTTATTGCCAAGTTGGTTTTTGTTAATTGGTTTAAGTGGTATTGGTTGGGTAATAAATTCGCATAATTTAGTTTTAGCTGTGGGGATGGTTTTATCTGGGAGTGTGATTTCTGTTGTTACCCCAGCTTGGTTTAATTATAAGTTAGGTGGACATACAGGAGATACTTATGGCGCTGTGGTAGAGTGGACTGAAGCGTTATTCTTGTGTGTAATTATTACTATTTAAGGAGTGAGTTGTGGCAAAAAAAAGATTCTTATTCCCAACTATTGAAACAAGAGTTTATTGATTTATTTGAAACTCTGGAACTTAATGATAGACAAAAGCATTATGGCTCTACCGTTCCCTTTATGTAAGACAATATTTATTGTCGGTTGGGTTGAGGGACCAAACCCAACACCCCTTCCCCTTGCTATCCTAACCCTAATATTGGGTTTGGTCTTCATTCTACCCAACCTTGTATCTTAAAAAATGTCCGCAGGATCAGCAGAACGGAGTTTTTGCATAGCAATTGCGCCGGAAATAGTACACATAATTACTGTTAAGATAAAAACGTTAATTGCCCGATCTAATTTCATCGCTATGGGTAAAAGAGTCGCAATAAAAGTTAATTGATATATCCCGAAAGATAGTAACAATGCAGGTAAATAACCTAATGCAGCTAATAACAATGCCTCTTGTAATAAAACTCCCAAGAGATAATTATCAGTATATCCCATGGCTTTGAGAGTCGCGTATTCTGGTAAATGATCAGAAACATCAGAATAAAGGATTTGATAAACAATGACAATACCAACAATGAAACCGACAATCACACCTAAACCAAAAATAAAACCAATACCTGTACCATTAGCCCAATAATCCTTTTCCTTTTGAGCAAATGTTTCTGGAGTCCCAACTTCTACAAAGGGATTTTGAGGATCTGGATTTAATTTTATTGTCAATTGGGCTTTGATTTTCTCAAAATCAGCGCCAGGTTTGAGAGTAATTAAACCAACTTCAATTTGATCAGGTTTGCGAGTGGGAAATAATTGTAAAAAGGTGGAATCACTAGTGACAACATTACCATCAGAAGCAAAGGAAGCGCCGTTTTGAAATAAACCTTTAACATTGAGATTTTTTCCGTTCAATTCAGTATTAAATTCTCCTGTTTCTCGAAAAATTCTGCCAATTTCTCCATATTCTGGACGACTGGCTTCATCAAATAAAACCTGATTTAATTGTTTAAGATAATCTTTATTAGCCTGGACTTCAGGAAATTTTAAACCAGGTGTAGCTGGATCTACACCCCAAACTAAAATAGATCGATCTATTCTTGTATCACGATTACGCCATTGTCCTATACCTATGTAGATAGAACTAACTGATTTTACACCTTCATAACTTAATGCTTGATACAGTCTTTCTCTGGAAAAGCTTTTAACTGAAAATAGAGTTTGAAATTGGGGATTAGTTAAGACTAAATCGGCTTGTAAATTGCTATGAGGTTTGATAGCAGAATCAAATAATGCACCTTCAAAACCCATTTGAATAAATATGAGTATATCAGCAAAGGCAATTCCTGATACTGCAATTACTAACCGCGTTTTTTCTTTCATTAATTGTCGCCAAGCTAGGGGCGTTTTCCCAAATACTTTATTAATCATTAGTTCTATTTTTCGCACCTTTATGAAAAGAATTTACAGTTTAATTGCTGTTTGAACTTGTAAGTTAGTTAAGCCAGAAACCCTTTTACTATCTTGAGGATTTAGGCGAATTTTTACTTCAATAATTCGACCATCTAAGTTTTCCCCTGGTTGATCACCAAAGACGTTTTGACGCTTGACTTGTAAACCAATTTGTTGAACTACACCTTTTAATTCTCCTGTAAATCCTTGACTGGTAATTGTGGCTTGTTGTCCTAATTTTATTTTGCTAATATCGGTTTGATAAACTTCTGCTACAGCCATCATTGTATTAGTTTGAGCAAAGTCAACAATCCCTGGATTATCAATTTTTTCACCGACATGAGCATGAATCTTAATGATTTGTCCCGTCATGGGGGCGCGAATATAAGCTTCTTGTATTTCGGTTTCTGCACGTTGCAAATCAGCGATCGCACTTGCTACTTCTGTTCTCGCTAATTCTATATCAACGGGACGAATTTCACCAATACTATTAAGTTTAGCCTTGGCTTCACTAATTTCTTTATTGCTAGTATTATTAATACGATTTAGAGCAATTCTAGCTTCTGCTAGTTGTTTATTTGCGGTGGTATTAATCCGTTTGAGAACTGCTTGAGATTCATTTAATATTTGTTTTGCGGTTTCTACATTTAAAGATTTACTATCAATTACAGAACTAGAAATTACACCCTCAGAAAATAATTGTTGATAACGTTTATATTCTGCTTCGGCATTTTTTAGTTCTGCTGTTAGTTTATTAATAGTTGCTATTTGGGCAATTCTATCACCTTCCCATTGGGCTGATATCCGAGCAATATTTTCTGCTTGGGCTTGTTTATCTCCTGCATATTGGGCTTTAATTCTCTCAACAATTGCTTGCTGTGCGGCAATTTCTCCTGACTTAGCACCAGCCTTAACTTGCTGCAATTTAGCTTCGGCAACTTTCACCTGTTTCTGTCTTTGAATCAGGGCTTTTTTTAGCAGATCACGAGATTGTAAAACGGCAATTACTTGCCCTATTTTCACATTATCACCTTCTTTAAAGAATAGTTCAGAAATGCGATCGCCATCTAAGGCTAAAGGTGCAGATAATTTAATTATTTCTGTTTCCGGTTCTAGTCTTCCTAAAGCAGTCACCATTGGGGAAATTGGGACAATTGGTTTGGCTTCAATTACAGAAGATTTACCCATTTTTCCTAAGTTAGAAATCCCATAAATAGCAATTCCTCCTGTTATCGCAGTGGCCGCAATTATTAAAGCAATTAACCCTTGATTTTTCGGTTTAAACAACAGTTTATAACTCATCATAACTCCCAAAGTGATAAAACAAATTTCTCTACATTTATTGACGCTTAACTACTAACTTTAACGTCGGTTTTTTGTCGTAAATAGGCTACAATCATTTCTCCTAAAAGCTGACACTGTTCAGAGAAATCAATATTCTCATTACCCCATAATTTCTCTAAAACCACACCATTTACAAAACTCAAAACAAAAGACGCTAGTACCACGTCTCGAACACCTAATAAATCACAGGCTACTTGCTGACATCGTTGATTAGCCCGTTTAAAAACAGTGCTATTACTCAACATTATTTTTGAGTCTTGATGTTGACAAAAATCTACCCATAGATAAGTCCATTTAATTAAATAATCCTCATTTTTAACAAGATATTGACCCAAAGCTTCCATCAATTCTAGTAGGTTATTTTTTCCTCCAAATTCTGTCAAAGCCGTAATTATATCCTGCTGACTAATTTCTTCCACCAATTGCTCAAATAAAGCTTGTTTATTGGGAAAATAATGATAGAGTGCGCCAGTGGAAACTTTTAAACCCGCAGAAATCTGCCGCATAGTAATCGCTGCATAGCCTTTTTCAGCAAACAAATCAAAACATTTACTGAGTAATTCTTTACGGTATTGTTCATGATTAACAATTTTCGGCATAACAGCTATCGTCTCTATATCGAACGCTCGTTATATTAAATAATATAATAAACCTAAAGTGTTTGTCAATATATCTTTACAAATTCAGATATCCTAATTCAATAGGACTTACGCATTGACAGGCTCAACCATGAGGTATGGGTTTCCGGCATTTTAAGGTGATTTTGTGATGCTCTTTGAGCGAACTGCTTGCAGCACCACTTCGCTATCACTATTGATCGGAAGTTAATCGCTAAAAACCTGAAATGAAGGATTTTAGTTTATGCACATAATAGTAAATTTGTACAGTGTTTAAATCATAAAATATATCAATGATAAGAATTTGATATTCAAATACACGCGTTGTACATAAATAATTTGAGCTAATGCTATCATAAAATGGATAAAACCGTCAAACTTTACACACAAGTATCAAATTTATTGTTAATGATTTCCGTTAGTGCATAAGTCATAAGGGTTTATTTACATGATCAAGTTTAAAGCCTTGAATACATTGAATTCGATGCTTACATACTGGGCTGAAATACAACCTGACCGTAAGGCTTATACAATGCTTGATGCTAAGGGTGCAGAAGATAGTTATATTACCTACGGGGATATGTATTCCCAGGTGATTGATATAGCTCAAAGATTATTGTCTGAAGGACTACAATCACGTAATGCGATTTTACTTTATCCACCAGGAATTGAATTTATAGTTGCATTCTTCGGTTGCTTTTATGCTGGGGTTTTACCTGCACCTATCCATATCCCAAAACGTAATCGTTCCAACAAGAAGATTGCAGATATTGTTTCTGCCACAGAAGCCTCAGCAATACTACTTCTTGGCAAGGATGAACAAGCTTTTCGGGATACTTTGAGTAAGGAAGAAAACTGGCCCAAGGATCTGATTTATGTACCAACAGACATGACTGTTGAGCCAGCAAACTCTCAGAACTTACCTTTACCAGAGATCAATGGATCAGCGATCGCATTCTTGCAGTTCACGTCTGGCTCAACTTCACTACCGAAAGGTGTGATGATCAGTCATGCCAATTGTCTCAACAACCTAGAGATGATTGTGGCAATGAGTCAGGCAAATTCTGATTCTACCTTTGTATCTTGGCTGCCACACTATCATGATCTCGGTTTAGTCCCCCATCTGTTGTGCAGCCTCTATAGTGGCGCTCATTGTGTCCTACTTGCACCATCAACCTTCGCATCCCAACCAATACAGTGGTTAAGAGCCATCACTAAATATCGGGCAGGATATACAGGTGCACCAAACTTCGCTTATCAACTATGTGTTGATAAAATCCAGCCCAGCGATCAGGAAACACTGGATCTATCTTCCCTGCGGTTGGCAATTAATGCTGCTGAACCCATCAATCCACAAACTATATGGGACTTTTCAGAAAAGTTTGCCGTTAACGGATTTAAGCCAGAGATGTTCCTCCCAGCTTATGGTATGGCTGAAGCTACAGTCTACATATCTTCTGGATATGTTGATAAAGCTCCAGTTTTTAAAGCTGTTGACTGGATGACATTGGGTCAGCACAACATAGCTCAAGAACCGACCGACAAAAGTAAGGAAAAGGTTTTTGTCGGTTGTGGCTTCCCTTGGCTAGACCAAAAAATTTATATCGTTGATCCTGATAAAAATTGCGTATTACCCCCAAATCATGTTGGGGAAATCTGGAGTAGAGGCTCTAACATAATGGCTGGTTATTACAACCATCCAGAAGCTACATCAAAAACTCTTGTTTCTTTACCAGATGATGATCGGATTTACCTCCGTACCGGTGACTTGGGTTTTATTGACGAGAAGGGCGAACTATACATTACAGGCCGAATGAAAGACATCATTATCATCAATGGTGTGAATTACTATCCCCAAGACATCGAGGGCTGTGTCCAGCAAGCACATCCTGATATTTGCTCCGGTTCTGTTGCTGCTTTCAGTGTTTCCGGTGAGATTGGAGAGGATTTGGTGATTTTTGTTGAATTGACAAAAGCTGGTGTTATTAATCTACGGCGGTCTGGTTATTTGGAAGAATTGGCAGAAGCTATTTCTCTCGCTGTGGGAGAGAACTTCGAGATCCAATTACGCCAACTCGTGTTTTTAGGATATATGCAACTCCCGAAAACATCTAGTGGCAAAATTCGTAGACAACAGTGCAAGCAGGAGTTTCTCCAAGGCAGCCCGGATGCTCTAGCTAAATGGCCTCAAGATAAATCTGCAACTCAATCCCCAGGAGAAATTAGTATGTTAAACATTGAAAAGACCTTTGAACGTATAACTTCTATGGGTCCAATGCACCTGAAGGTCTTTACCAGTCTTATCCAGATTCTGACTAAGAAATATGAAGTGCGGATGGTTGATTTCGATGTAGAAAAGTCTATCTTCTTTTATGGGATTGATTCTTTGAAAATCATTGAGATTCATAGCATATTGGAAGCAGAACTGGGTTGTCAAATTCCTACAGAAGCTTTTTTCTACGCCAATACTTTCTTGGGCATGATTGACGACATAGCTGGTGTTATCTCTAATGAAGACTCGGTAAAATTGAGATTTACCCATAGTCAACCTCTTAATGTAGAGATAGAAAATGCCTTAGAGTATCTTCTCCGTAATCGTGACCACAAAGTTGATCTCAGCCAGAACACTCAAACCAAAACTTGCTTACTAACTGGGGCATCTGGTTTTGTCGGTACTTATTTCTTAAAAGAACTCCTTGACAGTACCGATCTGAATATTGCTTGTTTAGTTCGAGCAGCCAATGAGGAAGCAGGTCTTCAACGAATTAAGAAAACCGCACGAAAGTTCGATGTCAAACTACTGCAAGGATGGGAAAATCGTGTACAAATCATCATCGGTGATATGTCTAAAAAGCTGTTTGGACTAGAAGAAGACCGCTATGATGAATTGGCAAGAAGTATTGACAGCGTATATCATGTAGCGGCTGTGGATAACTTCTATCTCCCCTACGATATTATCAAGAACACAAATGTTGTTGGTACGATTGAAGTCGCAGACTTCGCATTATCTGGAAAGGTCAAGCCCCTTTATAATGTATCTAGTTGTGCGGTATCTTTGATAGAAGAATGTGCAGAAAAACCTATACCCATTGGTTTGGTCAATGGATATGCACAAACCAAGTATGTAACAGAACAAATCGTCTTGCGTCTTGCAGAACAGGGATACCCGTGGGTTAATTATCGCTTGGGATATCTATACTCTCTTGGAGTTGAGCATATCGCTAAAAATACCCCATCGTACAACCCATTTGCCGAAAAGGCTTATGAATATCTTGATGAAGATGCCTTTGAAAATTTACTGTGTGCAATTTATCATATAGGCTGCATACCTGATATGGATGCTGATTTCGATTTGATGTCAGTTGAATATGCTGCCAAGGCAATTATTTCTACATCCCTACTGCCTACCAATAAGAGAAAACACAACTACACTTTCTATAATCCACATCCACTTAATTGGTCTGATGTAATTAGATATTTTGACAAATTGGACAAACATATTGAGATTGTGCCACTCAGAAGTTTCGTTGACAAGTATGAAGAATATGTTCGTCATACGAACAAAAATGGCATAAAACTATTGAAATCAGTGGTATCACCTGAGTTAGAAAACCAAGTGAATACAATGTTCAGAAATATCAGTACAGACCAAGTTGATACTTATTTACACTGGTGTCTACCATCTGATAAGCAGTTTACTCATCAATATATAGAATTTGTGCTGAGTAGTGCTGAATAAGTAAGTGACAGAAGAGGGAGTTTAGCTAGTTAAATATTTGCCAACTAATACTAACTAATGCTATGCTTTTCTTATGGCATACATACCACTTAGAAAAGCGGTCGAATTTCTGGGATTGCATCCAAACACCTTGAGGAGATATGCAGATGAGGGGAAAATCAAAAGCATTAAAAACCCGGCAGGACAAAGATTATACGATGTCGAATCATACATCACGGGCGATTCAATTAGAACTCCCACTATTTGCTACTGCCGGGTCAGTTCCTCAAAACAGCGAGATGACCTTGATAGACAAATCGCCTATATGCAATCCCTCTACCCAGACGCAGAAATCATCAAAGATATTGGCTCAGGACTCAACTTCAAAAGAAAAGGTCTGCGCTCCCTACTGGACAGACTTTTGCAAGGAAATAAATTCATCCTTGTTGTTGCCTGTCGGGACAGACTCGCAAGATTTGGATTTGAACTTGTACAATATATGGTCGAACAAAACGGTGGACAAATCGTGGTTCTTGACAAAACAGTACACTGTCCACAATCAGAACTTACCCAGGATTTACTCTCAATCCTTCACGTCTTTTCCTGTAGAATGCACGGACTTAGGAAATACTCTAAAAAAATCAAAGAAGATTTATCTGAAATTGAGTCCTGCACAGAAAAGGAAAATTAAATATTGGTTTGGTGCTTCCAGGTTTGCTTATAACGAAACAATTCGATATTTACAAACTCCAGAAACAAAAGCCAATTGGAAAGGGATAAAAACCGGGATTATTCAAGGATTACCTGATTGGTGTAAAGATGCACCATATCAAATTAAGGCGATTGCCATCAAAGATGCTTGTCAGGCTGTTAAGAATGCCAAGAAAAAGTATATTGATGGTGGTGGGATTAGTAGGTGTAGATTTAGAACCAAAAAAGATCCTGTACAGTCTTGTTATATTCCCAAATCTGCCATAAAAGATGCAGGAATTTATCACACTGTTTTAGGAGAATTAGAATATAAAGAAACTTTACCTGATGGGTTTGGAGATTGCAGATTAGTCTCATTTTATGGAGATTACTACATCTGCTTACCAACAGAAAGCCCACGACACAAGACCGAGAACCAAGGGCGTGTCGTGGCTTTAGATCCCGGAATTAGAAATTTTTTAACCTTCTTCTCTGATAATAGCTTTGGATGGTTAGGCGAAAATGCTAATCTAAGAATCCAAAAACTTTGTTTTAAGCTAGATAAGTTAATCAGCAAAATATCTAAAGCTAAAAGCAGACAAAAGAAAAGATTAAAAAATGCTGCAACTCGGTTAAGAGGAAAGATTAAATATCTAGTGGACGAGTTGCATAAAAAGACATCTAGGTTTCTGGTTGATAATTTTGATATGATTTTACTTCCTACTTTCGAGACATCTATTATGTCTAGAAAAGCCAAGAGAAGAATCAGGTCTAAATCAGTTCGACAAATGCTTACGTTAAGTCATTACAAGTTCAAGAAATTTATCAAACACAAAGCAAATGAATTTCATAAAATAGTAATTGATGTTAATGAAGCATATACTTCAAAAACAGTAAGTTGGACTGGTGAAATTATCAATAATCTAGGGGGATCTAAAATCATCAAATCTCGGCTAGATGGTAGAATCATGAACCGAGATTTGAATGGTGCGCGAGGAATTTATCTTCGTGCATTGGTTGATACGCCTTGGTTGAGAGACAATCTCAACTTATGTATTTGTTAGCATTAGTTAGCGAAAAAGTATCGGATAGGTTAAACCCCAGCCTTTTGTGGGCAACCTAGTTTTCCCTATTCCCTTTTATCCAAAAACCGCTGTTAAATCACAAAAGATCATGTTACATCAATCAACTGAACTTCGCTTTGTTAATTCAGAAATTGGATATGGCTTATTTGCCACTGAAATAATTCCAAAAGGGACAATTATTTCATTTAATGATCCTCTTGATGTAGAAGTGAAACCAGAAATGTTTGCTTCTCTAAATGTAGAATTTAAGGCAATTATCGAACATTTTGCTTATGTCAATTTGGAAGGTTATATCGTTATAAGCTGGGATAATGATAAGTATATGAACCATAGCTGTGACTTTAACACTATTGGTACTGAATATATGTTATCTATCGCTGTCAGGGATATTGCTGAAGGTGAGGAAATAACTACGGATTATGGTTTGCTTGATGTGGATTATGATGATTTACTTGATGGAGGGTACAAGAGAGGTATGTTGTGTAAATGTGGTAGTCATAACTGTAGGAAAGAGATTAAAGCAGCCAATAAAGCTTGTTTGCATCTCTGGATTTCCCCGATGAATGAGGCTTTGAATTGTGTTCTGAATGTTAAACAGCCATTGTTAGATTTTATGGATTCTAAAAGGAAAAATAATCTGATCAAGTCCTTACAGAGCAATCATGATTTTTCGCAATCACTATTAAACTGGATGGAACAGCGAGAGGCTAATTTCCGGAAAAAATGGGCGAAATTACTTGCAGAAATGTAAATGAGGTGAAAACCAGGCCCTTTGTAGGAGTCCTGGTTCTCCCTATTCCCTTTTATCCAAAAACTGTTGTTAAATCACAAAAGAGCTATTTTATGACCAATAGTAAACCAATTGACTTTGTTGAGCGTAATAATATCAGGTCGTTTCTAGCATTACTAAGAGACTGGATGATAATTGTCATAGTAGCTGGTCTTAGTATTTGGGCAAATAATATTTTCATTTATCTAATCGCTGTTTGGTTAATAGGAATTTTTCAATTTGCCCTTGGTGAAGGATTATTACATGAGGGAGTTCATAATAATCTATTTACGGAAAAGTCATGGCACGAAAAACTAGAGTTTCTATATAGTTTTCCATTTTTGAGGACACTTTCTTCTTATCGAGAGCATCACTTTCCTCGTCATAAATACTTATTGTCTCAAGGAGATTATATACCCGAAGATTATGAATTTCTGGGATTAAATAAACCAGATAAGAATGTATTTATGATCTTGTTTATTAAACCTTTTTTGGGATTCTCTATATATTACTTTTGCATAGAGGTTATCTTATATCCCTTACTCCAAGATTCATTCAAACTTAATGCGATCATTAATAGTATAAAGGATAGCTACAAACTTTATTTATTCTGGTTAGTAGTTATTATAGGCTTTAGTTTATCAGGGCATTTAGACATTTTACTTCTTTACTGGTTTGTGCCTTTATTATGGTGCTTTTCTTTTCTATCACTTTTGGCTGAGGTGCAAGAACATTTTAATACTTTCTCGGGTTCGAGATCAAATGTGAATCCTATGATTAACTTTTTATTTCATAATGCAGGTTATCACTATGTTCACCACTTGTGTCCTACTATTCCCTGGTATAAATTACCAGCAGCACATCAGGCTTTATGTGCAGATAATCCAGACATTTCACAGGGAATCTTAGATACTTATAGGCAATTAATACGTAATAACCAAATCGACGTTGTTAAACTCTAGATAATTTTCGTGTTGGTTATCTACCTCTGAGTAGTAATAGTAGTGATAACTAATAGAAACCAATTTCACCATATTTGTCTAATAGACATCTTGTGAATACAACCCTTGTAGAGACGTTGTATACAACGTCTCTACATTTATTAACGGAGAGTGTATGTTGCGATCGCCCTTGTATTTCCCTAATTTTCGCTGGCTGTGGTTAGGGCAAACTTTAATTTTGTCTGCTGCTCAATTTTGGATGGTGTCGTTAACATGGTTGGTACTCCAGAAAACAGATTCAGGATTGGCTGTTGGTACTGTATTAGTGGCAGCTGCAATTCCACGAGCCTTGTTTATGTTGGTAGGTGGTGCAATCAGCGATCGCTGGTCAACTCGAAATGTCATTATCATCGGCGGTCTGATGAATACTGTTTTAATTGGAATTGCTAGTGTTTTGCTAATTTTTGATGGTTTTAATCTCATTGTTTTCATTGTAATTGCTGTTTTATTTGGATTATTTGAGGCTATTTTATACCCAGCGATTCTTGCCCTCTTGCCTCAATTGGTGAGAAAATCACAATTAGCAGAAGCTAACGCTTGGATACAAGGCAGTGAACAGTTTACCGAAGTCATCGGACCTGCTGGTGCGGGTTTTATGATTGGTGCGTTTGGATTAACTATTGCTTTTGTGATCAATACACTTATATTTGCCTTCGGTAGTTTGTTCATATACCTGGTGCGGACTCGTCGTCGTCAACCTCTGGCAACTAAACCAGAGAAACAAGCTTTAACAGCTGAGATTGTTTTAGGTTTAAAGTATGCCTGGACACAGCCTGCAATTCGCATCAGCCTGTTACTCATAGCAATGATTAATTTTGCGATGCTGGGTCCGATTATCATCGGTGTTGCAGCCCTAGTTAATGTAAAGTTTGGAGCTAATGCCACAACATTTGGTTATCTACAATCCGCTTACGGTATAGGTGCATTAATTGGTGTTTTAGTTGCCAGTCAAATGAGTGCAATTAAGAGTCTCAAAACCCCTCTTGTTTTACTGTGCTATGGTCTGGGTGCGGGACTAATAGCATTAGGATTTGTCCAGGACTTTTGGATAGCATCGGGAATACTTGCCTTAATGGGGATAGGAGGTGGTACTGTCACTGTACTGGGCATGACTTGGCTGCAACAAAATACAGCCTCAAATATGCAGGGACGAATGATGGGACTGACAATGTTCGCTGCGGTAGCTCTTGATCCCTTCTCTGAAGGGATTTCTGGAGTGTTAGTAGAATTCAGTTTGACGGGCTTATTTGTAGCAGCTGGAGTCACAATGTTGCTCACTGCCATAGTTTCCTCAATCGGCCGCACTGATAAAATTAAATCAGTGATTAATTCAGTTACTACTGATTCTTTATCTCCTGTTTCCGAACCTGTAATTTCAGTGCGTAACCTGAATCATTATTTTGGATCAGGTGTGCTACGTAAACAAGTATTATTTGACATTAATTTGGATATTCAACCTGGTGAAATTGTGATTATGACTGGACCTTCCGGCTCTGGTAAAACTAGCCTTTTGACTTTAATGGGCGGTTTGCGTTCTGCTCAAGAAGGTAGTTTGAAAATTTTAGGACAGGAAATATGTGGAGCAAATAAACAACAATTAGCTAAATTACGCCGTCAAATAGGTTATATTTTTCAGGCGCATAACCTGATGACCTTTTTAACTACCCAAGAAAATGTGCGGATGTCCTTGGAATTACATGATCAATATCTCAATCATGAGATCAACAACAAAGCGATCGCTATGTTAGAATCTGTTGGATTAGCAGATCGTATCAGTTACTACCCTGAAAATCTTTCTGGTGGACAAAAACAACGGGTAGCGATCGCTCGTGCTTTAGTCAGTCATCCTAAAATTGTCTTAGCTGATGAACCTACCGCTGCACTTGATAAAAAATCTGGCCGCGATGTTGTGGAATTGATGCAGAAACTTGCTAAAGAACAAGGCTGTACCATTTTGCTCGTTACCCACGATAACCGCATTTTAGATATTGCTGACCGTATTATTTATATGGAAGACGGTCAGCTTAAAGATGTCAATATTACTGCAAAGATACAGTAAACAGAGTGTATTTAGTATTTCCAGGTGGTTAGCTACTCCTTGTGCTGATATTTTTCATAATCAGCGACCTCTTGATTATTTTCAACACCATCCTTACCAAATATCCTCTCAGTCCAGAGGTAAGGAATTGGTAATAAAAACCAGACATATTCCCACCAACCTTGATCGATGATAGCAACTCCTATTGTTAACAAAGAGAAAACAGGTTCTATCAATATTTTCCATCTTGTAGAAAGAATAATTTCACTATTTAGATCATCGGCAATTAGTCTGCGTTTATAAGTCGCATAATTCCAGTTAATAAATGAGATCAATCCAATGAATGCAGTATTGATACTAAAGCATATTTTCACAAGGGCATTTTCTGGGAAATAAATAACTAGGTTGTCAGAATAAGGAATCAGAAATATTCCCATCAGATATAGTAAATAGAGTGAAATATGAATTGTATCTGCTTGTTTGTAATATTTAAACTGCTTGATATGTTCTAGCCAGTAGAAACCAACAGTCACAAATGCGATCGCGTAGCTAGTAAGTGGTTTTATTTGAGCTAGTAAAAATGCCACAATTTCTGAGTTTGTGGGCTGTTGCAGCTTTTCAGGAAAATCAAGAGCTAAGAAGCACTCTGCCATTGCCAGTGCAAATATAATATCAGCTATTCTCTGAAGGTGGTCAATAGGCTCTTTCTGAGCAGAATTATTGTTTTTATCTTCATTCATTAGTCATATCCAAAAGTGCAGACTATTTTTAATTTGTAAGTTAGGTCAAAGTAAACTTACGGTGGAACATAAAATTCAAATAACAAGAATTAATGATAAATAAAATTCTGTAAATATTCAATAGGTTGTCCAGTTCCTGTTCGATTAATCGACAGCGTAACCCAACGCATTTATTGGGTTTCATGCTGCTTGCTCTGTGAATGCTCACGTTTCACAACAGAACCTACAAATTAAGGCTTTTTCCAATTTGCACAACAGCTTTATTAATAATTATAATTAAAACGGTGTTTTTACCTGTAAATGTAATATTTTTTCTAAATGGGGATGGTAAAAACTCAACTCCCTTGCGTGTAAATATAATCTACAGACACTCTTGAGACAACCATAGAGTTTATCCCCTAAAATCCTCATTCCCAGTCCTCTACTATCAGCAGCATGAACC
>JBJUHT010000078.1:0-2595 GCA_046070105.1 Dolichospermum sp. | reverse complement strand
CATTAAGCGCGAACCCGAAATCCAAAAATTCTGGGCAGAAAACAACATTTATTCTCAACTGGCTGAAAACAACCCCGGCGAATTATTTATACTGCACGATGGTCCTCCCTATGCTAACGGTCAATTACATATTGGTCATGCCTTAAATAAGATTCTCAAAGATATTATTAACCGCTACCAATTGCTAAAAGGTCGTAAGATTCGTTACGTTCCTGGCTGGGATTGTCACGGGTTGCCCATTGAGTTCCGTAGGTTGGGTAGAACGAAGTGAAACCCAACATGATTTCAAAATACCGATTGGTGGTGTTGGGTTTCGTTCTTCAACCCAACCTACATTTGCTAATGGTTTGTGTCGGGTTCTCTTAACTTATGAATTATTTAATTTAGTTGCACGATGTAGTAAGCAATTTCTCTAACTTTAGATAAAGGAATAGGAATTCCTAAAGTTTTATAGCCTACGTTCTGAATTTCCTTTTCTTGGAGTTCCCAACGATGACACCAAATCATATTTCTCATTTTTCCCGGCTCAACTACTAATACTTCCATCGTTGGTAGTAAAAATATCCAGTATTCAGCCTGTGATAGCCATCCCCAACCAGGAATATTTTTATTATCTACAGAGACAGTTTCAAAGAATAAATTTCCTGTTCTTGATGAAGCTAAATCGAATTTATACTCAACGCTGACAGTGCTTCCATCGGGACGCATCAAAATTCTGTCTATACCAGAATTTTGATACTTTTTAACCGTGGAAACATCTAAAATTTTATAGATAGAGCCAAGCCATTTATCAAGAATATTTTCACCATTCTTACCTATGAACTCTTGGCTCTTAAAATCATATATTTTAGTCTTCCTCTGTGTTTTCATTGTTATATTCATTTTCAGCATATAGCATTGGGATAGTAAGCTGCATACCACTATTGTGAAGACGTATAGGAATTCCAGAAAACTTGGAAATCCGCTTGATCCAGTTTTTTAAAGTCTGAGAACGACGATTACTTGTATCAGCACCTCGCAATATTTCTGGAAAAGCTATATTTTTAACTAATTCATCATTTAGTATTCCATCATTTAGTTGACTATCTCTTTCTGAAACGGCGACAATAATTCGCCAAACAGGAGGATAGTGCAACATAGCTTCATAGAGCAATCTTAATTTTAACTCATCATTAATTCCTTCAGCAATTCTCCTGCCTTTTTCTGTTAGTTCTACTAGGTATTGTCTGCCTTTTCGAGTTATTACAATCAGTTCAAGTTGCTCGATAGCGTGCTTCGCATACTGTCCGTGTCGAGAAATATATTCTCTTTTCTTGCCTCTATGTCCTAATTCATAACCTAATTCATAAGAATCTTGGATTCCTTGATGAATTAACTCAATAGCCTTAACAATTTTTTCTGGTTTATCGTACTGGGGAATAGATTCTAGAACATCCTTATCATCCCATTCATCCCTAATATTAAATCTCTGTCTAAATACGTCTGCTGGCTTGACTTTCAATGCAATTATTAAAACTTCCCCTTTCTCAAAGTCAGGTCTGTAAAATAAGTTGCAAGTCAGTCCAGAAATTTGGTTTGTATTAACATCATAAAAATCTGTTTTGCTAAATTGGCCATCTCTCCTCAGAATTTCTAGAAATTGATTAAATTCCACACAAACTTCGGGAGGATAATAGTCTTCTAGTTTATTTAGTTGTTTTTGCAATTCTGACTCAGCTTTGATGTTGAACATGAATTATTTCTTCCTTGAGTAAACTTTCTACTTGAATAAGACCGCTATCTATGGCAAGAAGCTTATGAGCCACTTCTGAAATTGGAATTGAAAGATAATTTGTAAGACGAGGGCTAACAAAAGCTACTGCTCTGCGCGTATGATACGTTACATAAATACAATCAACATCCATTTGTAACCGTTCCCAACATTCCGTTAAATGTAGCCGGAAATCCGATAAAGACATTTCTTCACTTTTACTAATAGCGCCATCTTTTTCAGCTTGTTCTAAATCCTTTAAAGGAACTAAGAATGCAACTACTTGACCATAATAGGTAGCTGCAATTCTCTTCATCCCTAACTGAACTTGACGCTTGAACTTTGGCAAGCTCTCTCTAAGGTCTGATAGTGGGAGCTGCTTAAAAGAACTCACGTGCTTTTTCCTCTCAATGCAATAGTACAAACATATTATTCATCGTTTGACTAAATTTGTATATCAGACAATATAGCTTTATCTAGCAAAAGTTGTCAATATATATTTTAAGTAATTTTATTAATTTTGTTATTGTTTTACAATTTAGAGTTAAAAAGCTTGTATAGACATCGTTTCAGGACTAAACTATTTGGAATTCGCTCTACCTATGCTCCCGTAGGTTGGGTAGAACGAAGTGAAACCCAACATTAACCCCAAAATACCAATAAGCGTTTAAGCGTTGTTGGGTTTTCTCAACCCAACCGACGACTTATAATTGATCGGATAACCTGCACACCTACATTTAGGCATGAACCTGTGACCGAAACTGGAAAATACAAAGATACCGTCAACTTACCCAAGACTAACTTCGATATGCGGGCAAACGCCATTAAGCGCGAACCCGAAATCC
>JBJUHT010000077.1:0-3526 GCA_046070105.1 Dolichospermum sp. | reverse complement strand
CATTAAGCGCGAACCCGAAATCCAAAAATTCTGGGCAGAAAACAACATTTATTCTCAACTGGCTGAAAACAACCCCGGCGAATTATTTATACTGCACGATGGTCCTCCCTATGCTAACGGTCAATTACATATTGGTCATGCTTTAAATAAGATTCTCAAAGATATTATTAACCGCTACCAATTGCTAAAAGGTCGTAAGATTCGCTACGTTCCAGGATGGGATTGTCACGGGTTGCCCATTGAGTTGAAAGTTCTGCAAAATATGAAACAGGCAGAACGCCAAAATCTCACTCCTTTGCAATTGCGTCAAAAAGCGAAACAGTTCGCACTAAAAACCGTAGATGAGCAACGAGAAAGTTTTAAACGCTATGGGATTTGGGGTGATTGGGAAAATCCTTATTTAACTCTACAGCCAGAATACGAAGCCGCGCAAATTGGCGTTTTTGGGGAAATGTTCCTCAAAGGTTATATTTATCGCGGTCTCAAGCCTGTACACTGGAGTCCTAGTTCTAAAACCGCTTTAGCAGAAGCTGAGTTAGAATATCCTGAAGGTCACGTTTCTCGCAGCATTTACGCCGCTTTTCCGGTGGTGAAGGTTACAGAACTATTAAAATCAGTTTTAGAACCGTTCCTGCCTGATTTGGGCGTGGCTGTGTGGACTACTACCCCCTGGACTATCCCCGGTAATTTGGCTGTGGCTGTAAATGGTGCATTGGAATATGGGGTTGTGGAGGTTTCACACCCAGACGCAGAGGCGCGGAAAGAGTGCAAATATCTGATTGTTGCGGCTGATTTGGTAGCAGATTTAGCTACTAAGTTGAATATGCAGTTAACGGTAAAAGCCAAATTTGTCGGTAAGGATTTGGAAGGTACTATTTACCGTCATCCTCTTTTTGACCGTGAAAGTCCGGTTGTGGTTGGTGGTGATTATATCACTACTGAGTCCGGGACTGGGTTGGTACATACTGCTCCTGGTCATGGTCAAGAAGATTACATCGTTGGTCAGCGTTACGGTTTGCCGATTCTTGCCCCTGTTGATGATAGTGGTGATTTTACGGATGAGGCTGGTAAGTTTTCTGGCTTGAATGTTTTGGGCGAAGGTAATCAAGCGATTATTGACGCTTTGCATGAGGTTGGTTCTCTGTTGAAGGAGGAGGCATATCCTCACAAGTATCCTTATGACTGGAGAACGAAGAAACCGACGATTTTCCGGGCTACTGAACAATGGTTTGCTTCTGTGTCAGGATTTAGGGATGAGGCTTTAACGGCTATTTCCTCGGTACGCTGGATTCCTCCCCAAGGTGAAAACCGCATTACGCCAATGGTAGCAGAAAGATCGGATTGGTGTATTTCTCGTCAACGTTCTTGGGGTGTGCCGATTCCGGTGTTTTATGATGAAGCAACTGGGGAAATTTTGCTGAATGCGGACACGATTAATCATGTTCAAGCTATCATCGCTAAAAGAGGTTCTGATGCTTGGTGGGAGTTGTCGGTAGAGGAGTTATTACCGGAACAATACCGCAATAATGGATGTAAATACTATCGTGGTGCAGATACAATGGATGTGTGGTTTGATTCTGGTTCGTCTTGGGCTGCTGTAGCGAAGCAAAGACCAGAGCTAGGTTATCCCGTTGATATGTATTTAGAAGGTTCTGATCAACATCGCGGTTGGTTTCAATCTTCTTTGTTGACTAGTGTGGCGGTTAATGGTATTGCACCTTATAAAACTGTTTTAACTCATGGTTTCGTTTTAGATGAACATGGACGAAAAATGAGTAAGTCTGTGGGAAATGTGGTAGACCCTCAATTAATGATTTTGGGTGGAAAAGACCAGAAAAAAGAACCCGCTTATGGTGCAGATGTTTTGCGGTTGTGGGTGTCTTCTGTTGATTATTCTGGTGATGTGCGGTTAGGTGGTAACATCATTAAACAACTAGCTGATGTCAGAAATAAAATTCGCAATACCGCACGATTTTTATTGGGTAGTTTGCATGATTTTGATCCTCAAAAAGATGCGGTTGATTTTGATAAATTACCGGATTTGGATAAGTATATGTTACACCGCATTCGTGAGGTGTTTAATGAGGTGACGGAAGCTTTTGATAGTTTCCAGTTTTTCCGCTTTTTTCAAACTGTGCAGAATTTCTGCGTTGTAGATTTGTCAAATTTCTATTTAGACATTGCAAAAGATAGATTATATATCAGTTCTGCTGATGCTTTCCGTCGTCGTAGTTGTCAAACAGTTCTGCAAATTGCTTTGGAAAATTTAGCGAAAGCGATCGCTCCCGTTTTGTGTCATACTGCGGAAGATATCTGGCAATTTATTCCCTATAAAACGACTCATAAATCAGTTTTTCAAGCTGGTTGGGTGCAAGTAGATAATAAGTGGGATAATCCTGAACTAGCGGAATTTTGGAAAACATTGCGACGCATTCGCAGTGATGTTAATAAGGTATTGGAACAAGCGCGGGTAGAAAAGTTAATTGGTTCTTCTTTAGAAGCTATTGCTTTGATTTATTTCAGTGATGAAAAATTACGCGCTGCTATTGAACCTTTGAATGTTAGCGGTAATGGAATTGATGAATTACGATATTTATTCCTCACTTCTGAAGTGCAATTATTAGATACACCTGACACATTAAAAGGATTAAAAACTTTGCGAGTTCAAGGTGAGGATAATTGGGATATTGGAGTAGTCAATGCCGCAGAACAAGAGCATAATGGTAAATTATATCAGAAATGCGATCGCTGTTGGAATTATTCTACTCATGTTGGTGAATCAGCAGAACATCCTTTACTCTGTGAACGGTGTATTCCTGCTTTAGTTGGAGAGTTTTAGAATCATAATATCTCCGACTTCTACTAAAAAGAAGTCGGGGATCTAAATCATTTTACTATCTTTAATGATCATGAACACACAATTATCTGTAGATTTAGAAATATTACCAATGGTATTACAAATGCTACCAAATATGGTCATGACAGATGATCAGTTTTTTGATTTCTGTCAGTTAAATCGTCATTTTAGAATCGAACGTAATCAAATTGGAGATTTATTCATTATGTCCCCCACAGGTTCAGAAACAGAAGAACGTAATTTTAACTTAATTGTTCAATTAGGTATTTGGACAAAACAAGATGGTACAGGAGTAGGATTCGGTTCTAGTGGTGGTTTTACCCTACCTAATGGTGCAGTCCGTTCTCCCGACGCAGCATGGATAAAACGGACAAAATGGGAAATAATACCCGCAGAGAAAAGAAAGAAATTCGCGCCTATTTGTCCCGAATTTGTAGTAGAATTGCGTTCAGAAAATGATAGTTTATCTACATTAAAAGAAAAAATGCAAGAATATATAGACAATGGCACACAATTAGCTTGGTTAATTGATAGAAAACAACGTAAAGTATTTATTTATCGGCCTAATTGTGGAGTTGCAGAATTAGATAATCCCCAAACATTAACTGGTGAGGATATTTTGCCGGGATTTGTGTTAGATTTAAGTGAGATTTGGTGATAAATAAATTA
>JBJUHT010000076.1:0-21641 GCA_046070105.1 Dolichospermum sp. | reverse complement strand
GGTGATCATCCAGAGTTGAAATTAACTGCTATTGCTCCTGTTTTTTCTCATCAACAAACAATTGAAACCTAGATAAGCAGGTTGGGGTTAAAAATTGTCGTTATAACAAGGGAACAGGGAACAGGTTACAGGGAACAGGTTTTGGGCAACTTTACTTTTCGTTTTACCAATTACCAATTACCAATTACCAATTACCAATTACCCATTACCAATTACCCATTACCCATTACCCATTACCAATTACCCATTACCCATTACCAATTACCCATTACCCATTACCCATTACCAATTACCCATTACCCAATACTGTTATTTTGCCCCAAGAATACTTGCCAGTAAAGCTTTTTGAGCGTGTAGACGATTTTCTGCTTGATCCCAAACTCGTGACTGTGAACCTTCAATTACCTCTTCAGTAATTTCCTCACCACGATGTGCCGGTAAACAGTGTAAAACAATTGCCTCTGGATCAGCAAGACTTAATAACTCTTCAGAAATTTGATAGGGTTGAAAAACAGGAAACCGATTATTGGCCTGTGTTTCTTGTCCCATACTTGCCCAGACATCAGTGTACAGCACAGATGCACCTTTAGCCGCAGCTTGGGGATCATGAGTCAGCAGAACCTCAGTTTTATTATTAGCGATCGCTCTGGATTTTTCCACAATTTCCGCATCTGGAGAATATCCCGACGGAAAAGCTATTCTGACATTCATTCCCACTAAAGCACAACCTAACATCAGGGAATTAGCGACATTATTACCATCACCAACATAAGTTAAGGTTAAACCAGCTAAACTTCCAAATTTTTCCTGAATTGTCAACAAATCAGCTAGAATTTGACAAGGATGTTCTAAATCTGTTAAGGCATTGATCACCGGAATTTTCGCATATTTAGCAAAAGTTTCCAACTCCTGTTGGGCAAAAGTACGAACTGCTAAAACATCTAAATAACGATCTAATACTCTAGCAGTATCTTCAATGGGTTCTCCTCTGCTTACCTGAGTTACATTAGGGTGAAGATCAATTACCTGTCCTCCTAATTGGTACATGGCTACTGTAAAACTCACTCTAGTGCGTGTTGAAGCTTTGGAGAATAACAACCCCAATACCTTTTGACAATGCAGTTTGAGTTTTTCTGACTTGAGTTGAGTAGCCAATTCTAGCAGTTCTTCGAGTTCCCCCGAACTTAGATCCGCTAAACTTAATAAATCTCTGCCTATTAGTGCTGTCATGCCTGATTATCTATTATAAAGAACAAATGGTCTGACGACCCTTCACTTAATTGTGTTATGAGGAATACAAAATTGTACTTTACCAAATATTTTTGCATGAATCTACAATATAGCCGCTAGTTTTGAATATTTTTGACAAACGGAAAAATATTTTGTTTACCCTCTAGACAAATCATTTATATGAGGCTATAATGTTTAATTGGTGAGGAAATGAAAAAATCACCAATACCAAACGCCAGCATAGCACAGTGGTAGTGCATCCGACTTGTAATCGGAAGGTCGTCAGTTCAAATCTGATTGCTGGCTTTTATGCGCGAATTGCGAATATTGTGGTTTTTTGGTGAGGGTTTATGAATGTCTAAGACAACAGTGTACCGCTATTTAACAAAAATTTATACAACCCAAACTAAATCAATCAATTAGTTGCTAAAAGCGACTTGAGCTATAAGAGAGGAAATTTATTCTCCCTTAATTCCAATAGTTAATATACAGTATAACCATTACCCGTAAATCAATTCTGCCCAAAAAGAGAAGAAGATCATGGACCCAATAATTTTGATTATATTTTTAGCTCTAGCAGGTTACGCCTTAGCCTCTGCAAAAATGGTAAATCAAGGTAATGTGGCCTTAGTTGAAAGATTAGGGCGATATCATCGTCAACTCAAGCCGGGGCTAAATTTCATTGTTCCGATCATTGATCAAATTGTAATGGAGAACACAACCAGAGAGCAACTTTTAGATATTAAACCGCAAAATGTAATTACTAAAGATGGTATCTACTTAGAGGTAGATGCAATTATTTATTGGCGGATTAAAGATATTGAAAAAAGCTTTTATGCCATTGATGATCTAGAACAGTCTCTAGCAAACATAGGCACAACTACTCTGCGGGAAAATATTGCCCAAAATTCTTTAGAAGATACTAATATGTCTAGAGATCAGATAGACAGAACTATATTAAGCGGATTAAATTCAATTACAACTACATGGGGAGTTGAAATTACGAGATTAGATATTCAGAGTATCACCCCACCGGAGACTGTACGCAAGTCAATGGAAGAGCAACAAAACGCACAAATAAAAAAACGGGCTGCGATTTTAGCCGCCGAGGGGGAAGAAGAAGCGGCGGTGAAGAGGGCGAAAGGAACTAAAACATCTATAGAGATCATTTCTGAGGCCTTACGTTCTCATCCTGAGAGTAAGGACATTTTACGGTATCTTGTTGCCCAAGATTACGTAGATGCCAGTGAGAAACTCGGTGCAAGTAATAATGCCAAAATTGTGTTTGTAGATCCTGCTAATTCAACGGAAATGTTCCAAGAGTTGATTTCTGATTCGGTACAAGAAAATCACGTTAAAAACCCTGGTAACGGTCATGGTAATGGGGCTAATTAATATAGCGTATTTTATCTAGATGAGATATAATTTCAGCGGGCAAGATGCCCGCACGAGATTTTGATGATTAATACCTGTACCTGATCACATCGGAAATTGCTGTAATTAGTGGGAATGACGAAAAATGGCATCTGTCACCAGAGTTACTTCTTGCATTTCTTGAACATCGTGAACTCGGAGGATATCTGCACCATTAAAAATAGCCGCACAACAGGCTGCGGCCGTTCCCCAAACTCGTAATGTTGGATCTGGTTGGTTGAGGATATTAGCGATAAAACTCTTGCGAGATGCTCCTACTAAAATCGGGGCATTAAGTGTTTTGAGCGATCGCAAGCGGCGGAAAATTTCTAAGTTTTGTTGATGATTTTTAGCAAAACCAATACCAGGGTCAATAATAATTTTATTTTTGTCAATTCCAGCCTGGACAGCATCAGTAATTCTTCGATCTAAGAAATTATAAATATCACTCATTAAGTCTTTATAATCCGTTAAATTACTCATATTATCTGGTTTTCCACGGATGTGCATTAAGACAATTGGTACATGGAAACTAGCTACAGTTGGCAGCATTTCTGGATCATAAGTACCAGCGGAAATATCATTGACTAAATCTGCTCCCGCCTGGATAGCTGCTTTAGCTACCTCAGACCTCGTTGTATCTACAGAGATAGGGACATCAACTACTGGACGTAACACCTCCAAAACAGATAGAACCCGATCAAGTTCTGTATTTACAGATACTTGGATCGCTCCTGGACGAGTTGATTGTCCACCAATATCAATGATATCAGCGCCAGCGGCCACCATTGCTTGTGCTTGAGTTACAGCGGCGGAGATAGTATTAAATTTACCGCCATCACTAAAACTATCAGGGGTGACATTTAAAATCCCCATGATATAAGTCCGTTTTCCCCAGATAAAACAGCGATTTCTGATAGTTAATTGGTCAAGCATTATACATAATCCAAATTGATAATTACCCCAATCCCCAATCCCCATTATTGATAATTGACAATTCTGGCAAAACTATCAGCTTCTAAACTAGCCCCACCAACAAGAGCGCCGTCAATTTCCGGTTGTGCCATAATTTCATCAATATTATTCGGTTTGACTGAACCGCCATATTGAATAGGAACTAAGGAATTAGTCAATTGAGAGCGAATTAAGCCAATTACCCGATTTGCTTCCTTGGACTCACAAGTATCACCCGTACCAATAGCCCAAATTGGTTCATAGGCAATAATCAAGTTGTTTTGATCAATATCTACCAAGTCCTTTTCTAACTGGGCGCTAATGATTGATTCTGTTTCCCCCGCGTCTCGTTGTTGTTTAGTTTCTCCAACACAGAGAATGGGAGTGAGTCCATGTTTTTGAGCGGCCTTGAGACGGAGATTGACAGTTACGTCTGTTTCCCCAAAGAATTGTCGTCTTTCACTGTGTCCAACAATGACATAACGCACACCGATTTCCGTGAGCATAGGGGCGGCGATTTCCCCGGTATATGCCCCATTTTCTTCCCAGTGGACGTTTTGCGCCCCCAAATTTACACGGCTACCATGCAAAATTTTGGACAGCAGGCTTAAATCCGTGAAAGGAGGACATAATACCACTTCTCGCACTGAGGGGGTTTCCTCCAGGTGAGGCAAGAATCCGCTTAAAAAGGCTGCGGATTCTGCCTGGGTTTTAAACATTTTCCAGTTACCAGCAATAACGATTTTCCGCACAGGTGATTTAATCAAAATTTTAATGCTACTAGATGCACTTTTTAATTTACTACTTTTTTAGGACTATTCACGAAGCAGAATCACAACGGAGATCAGTAAATAGATAACTTAATGTATTAAATATTGGTTATATAAAACGAAAAAATACTTATCTAAGGACTCTTTTGCCTGTGCTGCTCATATTTCTAGGGTAATTAATGTTTGTTACTGAGAGTTTTCTTGGATATTTTTGGTAACAGCTTATGAATCAATATTTCCTTTTTTCGCTATTTCTATTTTCTGAATTTATTTGGATGCTGCTATTGTGTGAATTTAGGTTACTGTTGATCGTTCTATTATTTTAATCTCTTCTGCTGTTAAATTATAAAGTTGATAAACCATTTGATCAATTCGTCTTTCAATGTTTTTAATATCTTCACCTTTAGTATTAAGACATTTTTGTACAAGGTTTTCTATTTCTTGACGCTGTGATTCCGTTGCAGTAGGAATAGGAAAATCTTTCATAAAAATCGAGCTTGGTTCATAGAAATAACCTTGTAGTTTTGAAAGTAGCTGCTGAAATAAGAACATAACAACACTAGAGTTAAGAACTGCTAGTAAAACTTTATCGTTGCAAGGAATAATAAATGCTTTCTGATTGGTATAATATCCTGATTCATCCCATGCAAATTCATTACGTTTACAGATATTTGGATAAATAATCTTAGGTTGCTCAAATTCTTGCCAGTAATTTGAACCATATCTTTGCAAAGCATACCATTCGTATCGAATACCAGTTTCAGATTTGTTTCTTGCAGATAGTTCTGTTTTAAATTTCAACAGATGATTATAAATAGAAGGATAGCGGTTTTCAAATTCTTTTTCTGCTTGATCAGATGCTCCTATAATCTTAGAATCTTGGTGTAATGGAAAATGCCAAGGAATAAATAATAAATATAAATATTGATATTCAACAGACCATCTTTTAACATCTCGGCCACGCAACAAAGGCTTAATAATTTCAGCAGAAGAAGGATCTTCAGTAATTAGTCTATCTCGTGTTTCTCTATCTATAACAAAAGCCTTATTAAAACCTGTTATAATACCACGATAAAATTTACCATTAACATACTCTCCTAAAGATGTCCCGGAATTTTGCAATTTTGTTAATAAGTTTAAAATTTGAGAAGACTCTAAGCGCCAACCATCAGATTTTAAATTTTCCTGCAAAATTATTAAATTCTCCTCTTTTAATACAGTTACAAATTTTGCAATATTTTGTTTTTTAGTTGCATTCCATGACAAAACCTGTACCTTATTAGTATCTGATTTAACTTTGCTTAATGTAATAATACTGGGATAAGCGATCGCTTCTTCAAAAACTGGAAAATCACCAAAATCAATTAGATTGTGAATCGTTGTTGAATTTGTTAGAAGCTGACGCAATTTTTCACCATAACCTGCGCGAAAATATTTATTAGAAGAAATATAAGCTAAATGAGCTTTCAACTTTAATAAATGCAATCCTAGCTCATAGAAATAAACAAATATATCAGCAATACCTGTATAACATTTATAATTCTGTTGCAAAATTGGTTTCAATTCCTTAATTTCTTCTTGTCTAATATAAGGAGGATTTCCAATTACCACATCAAAACCAATAAAATCACCATCATTATTCAAAACTTCAGGAAACTCAAACCTCCACTCAAAAGCATGATCATAAATCTTCCCGCTTTCTATATTTTCAATCTCAACCCGTAACTTATCAATCTCATTATTTAACTTAGCAATATTTTTCTCCCGTGCTTTTTTTTCAGCTTTAGTTTCCTCAAATAAAGAAGTTTGATTTTCTAAATTCTCAACTTCTCCCTCTAATTGTCTTAACTTAGTTTTATTAGGATCAATTCCCTGTAAAGTTGTTTTAAAATTACCCTTAATTTCCCTAATTAATTTTTCCATTGCTCTTTTTTGTTCTCGATTTTCAGCATTGCGGTAAGTTTGTACAGCATTTCTATAGGTTTCAATACTGTAATTACTTTTATTTAAAGCAACTCGCAAATCAGCATCTAATGAAAAACGACTAATTAAAGAATTACCACATTTGATATTAATATCAATATTCGGTAAAGTCTCCAATTCTTCTATATTCCCCTCTCCACGTAGGGGTGAGGTCTTATAATAAGCATTTTTCAAAAGTTCAATCCATAAACGCAACCGACATATTTTGACAGAATTGGGGTTAATATCCACACCAAATAAGCAATTTTCAATAATAGTTTGTTTTTCATGAAATAGAGTTTCTTGTACTCGTTGACTTTCCTTGCTTTTAGGATGATATTCAAATAATAAACCATCTTCATCGGTAATAATTAATTCATCATTCACCACTTCAACATTATAATTCTTTAATCTTTTACCTTCCCTATCAATTAAAATTTCTAGTTCACTTTTAATCGCAATAATTTCATTTAAAGCAGAGACTAAAAAATGTCCTGAACCCACAGCAGGATCACATATTTTCAAACTATTAATAATAGCATTAGCTGCTTTTTTATCCTCTATTTTATCATACAAATCATCAATACTTTCACAATTCCAACCTTGAACATCATTAAATTTCTGAACAACTGCTTTTCTAATTGTTTCTCGACACATATACATAGTAATAAAACCGGGGGTAAAGAAAGAACCATCTTTATAACCGTTAATTTTCTCAAAAATCAAACCTAATACAGCAGCATTAATTAATCTTTTATTTTCTTCCTGAATTTCTTCCCCAGTTTCACTACTAAAATCATAAGCATTGAGAAATTCAAAGAGATATTCTAAGGTATTAATTTCTCCAGTCAATTTTTTACCGTTATTATCTTTTAAGATGGTAGAGGAGAAAATTTGTAAGTTTTCATTGCGGAGATTATTAATAAAAATCGTTAGTTGTTCAATATCCGTCGGTTCAAATAGAGAACTATTCAAATAAGGAACATGAGAAAATATATTTTTAAAAATTTCGTTACGTTCGTTATGTTTACGTGCTAATACGCTGAAGAAAAGACTATTCAAATCATCATAATTTCTGACTTTCTGTAAGTTCAAAAATCCGTAAGATAGATCATTTTGATGATATTTAATTAATTGCGCTTCCAATAGTTTTAAAAACAAAATTCTATTGATCCAAGTAATTGCTAATTCTAAACCAATGTTGAATAGTTGTTCTTGATGAGTTTCTCCAAATTGTTCTGGTTTTTCTAAACGAGAAATTTTATCTAAACTATCTAGTTGAATAATAGCATTTTCTATTAATGAACCTGTGTTTCTTTCCTGTTGTTTTTGACGTTGAATCAGTTTTTTACTACCTTCTTTAACTTCCGTTAAACCGATAATATGTAATAGTTCGTTATAAAATCCTTTATCAAGAGTATTGCTATCATTAGTAAAAGGTAATTTTAATATATGTTCTGGTGAAAATAATTTGAATAGAGGAATTAATTTGATATCATTAGCATTTTCTCCAGGTTGTGAATATTCTTGTAAATATTGCTGATATTCTCGAATATCAAAGTGTGTAAATGTAATTTTATCGGTTATTTCATTAATAGCTGGTTGTGCAATTTCTTTATAGAAGAAGTCGGTTTTTTTGCTGCTTAACCTTCCAGCTTCAAAGTCTGTAAATTGCTGAACTAGGGTTTTATTTTCTATAAATGCTTTCTCAAATATATTAGCATCAAAAATGAACCATTCATAAATATTGGTAGCTATTAAATATTTGATTTCTAAATTTTTAGCTGTCAAACGTTCCCGCAGAAAATATAAAACTAATTCCTGAAATGCTTTGGTGTTTAAATTATCAACTTTGAGCATTTCGCTTTTATTTGTTGGTTTTTTAAATTCTAAAATTACACCAACAGTAGTTTTAGCATCCTTACCATTATGGATCACTAAATCATTCCTTCCTTTGGTGTTTATAAAATGATTGTTGCTGTAATATGTGTTTTTTAAAAAGTCACCAATCAGATTTTTGTGAAACTCTTCTGATTCAGATTCGTTGATTTTATCAATTAAATTTTGTAGGTTTTTTTTGAAGTTCTCAATGTCATTTCTGTTAGGTTTAACTTTGAGAAAGGCTTTATTTAATGATTCTCTAGGTGTGATTTTATGAAAATCTATGTTGTTCATTTTGTGCAACGGTTTAACTATCAATTATTAACTTGTTTTGCGTTATTATATCATAAATAATTACAAATAGTATGTAACAAAAAGTAAATTTATATAAACTTATTTTACCCTATAAAAGATGTAGCGATCGCGCAGCGTACCGGAGACAATCGCCCTTCCAAATCTAGCCACATTGACTTCACAAAAGGGTACCTTTGGTAAGCTATCTCTTCGAGGCGCTTCCCTAATGCTTTTCATCATCTTCTGATTTTATTCATAAAAATGATCATATAAATCCGATTCAGAAATATATTTACTAGCTTGACGATAAATTGCTCTACAAGTACCTGAATCTAATTGTTTATGATTAGGTATTGTTAAAGTTTCTTTACCATTTTCTCCTAATCTCCGCAATTTAATATGACTACCTTTTTGGCTAATAATTTCAAAACCAAATTGATTGAAAATCTCAATAATTTCCTGTGCTGATAATCTGCATAACTTAGGCATAAATGGGCTGCACTTCAAAAATAAAACGAATAACAGGATGTTCAATTAATCCAAATTCCTCTAGATTTTCCCCTCCTAAATGTAGAGAAACAGCCTCAGTCAAATTTCTCACAACTTCATCTAAACTATCCCCTTGAGTAACAACAGAAATCTCTACACATTCAGCAATATAACCAAAATCATCACCTGTATGAATTATCGCTGTAATACTTTCTTTCTTCATAAATAATCTCTGTAATTTTATAAAAATTATAACATAAGCAGATTTAGAAATCTGAGAAATTCCGTGTTTCTTTCCATACTCAGCGAGCATTACCACCCGTTGTGATTGGAAATCTTCTTTAATCTCAGGTCAGGCAAAAAATTCTGTTATCGGCATAAGCTAACGATTGGGTTATTAGTAAACTGTAAAGGTTAAACCCACAGCGCACACTGAGAATTAAGGATGAATCAGAAATGACCAAATACCTAGACACCGCCATTGAAGCTATTGTAGCCCGCGAAATCTTAGCTAATGGCGCTATCGGACTGGCACAAGTTCCCAGCGGGGCTTCTACGGGGTCATTTGAGGCGCATGAACTGCGAGATGGAGATAAAAGTCGTTACGGTGGTAAAGGAGTCCTCACGGCGGTAAAAAACGCCAATGTAGACTTTCAAGAGTTTATGATTGTTCCTATCGGTGCGCCTTCTTTTAAGGAAGCGTTGCGTTGGGGTGCGGAAGTATTTGCAACTTTGAGCAAAGTGTTAGATGATCAAGGTTTGCTGACGGGTGTGGGTGATGAAGGTGGTTTTTGTTAAGCTAAAGTTAATATTTTTGATTTAGTAATGCCACAGTACGATTTATATCACAATCAAGTTAAAAATGCTCTAACCAAAGATGGATGGGTAATTACCGATGACCCCTTTATACTAGAATACAAAGGCTTGCGTTTATATGCTGATTTAGGAGCAGAAAAATTATTTGCTGCCCAGAAGATGCAGCAAAAGATTGTAATTGAAATCAAGGTTTTTAACAGTCCTTCTTTAATTTCAGAATTAGAAAAAACTCTAGGACAATATAATATTTATGTTAGTTTAATTAAAAGAATCAATCCAGAACGTAAATTATATTTAGCGATTCCTGAAGCTGTTTATCAAGACTTTTTTCTTAAACCAGCTATTCAAGATATTTTAAGTGATCAACAGCAGATTAATTACATTATTTTTGATCCAATTCAGGAGGTAATTGTACAATGGATAAGTTAGAAAAATACAGAAGAATTATAATTAGTATTGTTGGAAATCACGCTAAGTATAAACCTAGTCATGGTAAAATTGAGGCTTTATGTATTTGTGATCAAGAATCTGATAATTATTTGTTAATGGATACAGGTTGGGATAAAACAGGTAGAGTTCATGCAGTGGTATTTCATTTGCGAATTATTGATGGTAAAATCTGCATTGAATGGGATGGTACGGAAAGGGGGATAACTGGGGAATTATTGGAATTAGGAGTAGAAAAGGATGATATTATTTTAGGGTTTATTCGTCCTGAATATCGGCAGTTTACAGATTTTTCTGTAGCTTAAAACAAAGTATAAAATAGAATAATAAGTTCTGGGAATAATAATTATGATAAATACTTATTCACAAATTCTTGAGGACTTAAACATTCAAACTCTTTTGTTTCTTGAACTAAACAACGAATTAGTTTATAATTAGCAGAAACAAAACATTGAGTTTCACCCTTACTAGCAGTTAAATAAACTCCAATATCTTCACGAGGAATTAATCCTAACTCTTCTATTTTGAGCCATTCCTCAGAAGTAAAATTGACATAAATAACCTGTAATTGCTGCCAAATCCGAGCAACAATTTGACTACCCCAATCTTTATTATACAAACGTTTAGATACTCTTAAAATTTGATCTAATAACTCTTCTGAAACGATAACTTCTACAGATGAAGGTTGTAAAAAACCAACTGATTCTAATATTTTTCTTTCATAACTATTCTGATTAGCCACACCAATAATATAAATATTAGTGTCTAAAAATAGACGTTGAGGGATATCATAACTCATTGTCATGCTGTGCTTTTAATAAATGTTCTTCAGCCATTTCTCTTTTTACATCTTGAACTAAATCAATAATTTGCTCATGGGAATGATATCCTTGATTATCCAAGGACTCTTTTACCTGTGCTGCTAATATTTCTAGAGGAATTAATGTTTGTTCCTGAAAGTTTTCTTGGAGATTTTTGGTAACAGCTTGTGTTAAAATTAGTTTTAACTCAGTCTCTAGAGTCCGTCCATGTTGTTCTGCTTGATATCTGAGGTTTTCGACGAGGTTGGGTTCTAAGTTATCTAGAATTATTTTCATATTTCATACATAGCTTGGGATTGGTTTATATTATAGCATTTTTCAGGGTTATATATCAGGGTTTATTCGTCCTGAATATCGGCAATTTGCAAATTTTTCTGTAGCTTAAAACACAGTCATTAATAGGGTGCGTCAGATGTCAAAAATCTGTTTATCTGCAAATTTCACGGTTTATCTGCAAATGCCATACCGCAATTGGGACAATGAATATCAAAGCTACTCCAAACAGATGTTTTATGATAGTCCCAATAATAGCCATGTTTAAATAATTTTGTTGAACAATTCCAGCAATAGTTTATGTGTGTTTGATGTCCACAAGTTCTACAGTCTGCTGTGTATTTTTTTGCATCTTGTTTTGGGTGAAGATCTACGCTGGTACTACCACAATTCAAACAAAATAAATCATTAGTAGGTTTTGGATCTTTTGTAGTTCCATTGTTTGCATTTTTATTACTTTCTAAAAGATACTCAAAAGCCATTCCAATTAATTTTTTTAGGTTATCTGTAAAATTTGGTTTGTGCGTAATATATCCATATTTGTGAAATGGAAATGTAGGTTTTTGATCTTCTTCTTCACCAAAATAAATTTTATCACCTCCATGATTTGTCATTTTTACTGGTTTCTTTTCACCAGTTAAATCATTACAGGGGTGTAAGATAAAAACATAATAATCCGTGTCACTATATTTATCATTTAAATTTTTGATCTCATAATTCAAAGATTTTTTGTAATTATAATTTTTAAATTTAGCATCAAGCACAAGATAAATTTTTCTATCATTAATGGATATTTCCAGGATAAAATCAGGTCTTTTATTATTTGGGAGTGTTTTTTGATAATATAAAGTAATTGTTCTACCATTCAAATTTCCTGTAAAATTAATAGTTACCTGATTATTCAAATTATTATTCTCAGGATTAATAACTTTTAGGAGTGTACGAATATCCTGTGATTTGTATTGGAATCCGTATGGTTCTTTTAATGTCTTAATTATAGAAACTAAACACCATAATTCATAAATTTGAGGTATTTCTCTCATACCATAAGTTGTAGCTTTTTCATAAAGATCAAAAACTTCCAAATCTATTCCCTCAGATTTTAATATTTCTTTATATGAATTTAAAGCGTTTCGATAACTTATATTTTGAATAAAAGTCATTGAAGATGTAAAACCTTGAATATTTTGCCATTTAATAGTTTTAAAAAATGTCTTTCTTATTCTTTGTTCTATTAATGGTAATAATTTTTGTTGTTCTTTTACAAATTCATCTAAGTCTTTAATTTGTTTTTCAAATTTTTTGATATCATTCTCTAGAGTTTTGACTTGATTTTCTCTTTCTTTTATGTCTTTTTGTGTTAATATTTGAACCCAATTATTTGATTCTAATTTTTGTTTATTATTGAGTCGTTGATTTAATATATTTTTTTCAACTTCTATCAAATAGGGTTCTATCTTTTTTATTCCCGTTATCGTGAACTGTGGGTAAGTCTTTCCTTTATCCACTCTAATATCACGATCTTTTATAAAAGAAAATTCAAATGTATATTTTTGTTCTTCTTCCAAATAATTTAAACACGCATAAGGAAAGTTGATTAGACAAAATGGTGTCTTATCGGTTTTGCACCAGAACCCACTATTGGATTTTTTATGTTTATATTTAATGTATATACTTAGGGTATAAAATTTCTGTTGACTATCAAATGGCATATTACGACTAATGTTTTGCCATTCTTCCTCCATATTTTGCACTTTTTTTTCTTGTAATAAAATTTCTTCTATAATTTCTTCCTGATTAACTTGAGGATTAGGATCATTTAAAACTTTAATTTTAGCCTTTTTATCATTTATTTTAAATTCCAAAGATTCTAACTGTTTGCTAGTATAATTAATATTATTTGAAACAATTTTATATATACTATTTAACATCAAACATAAATAGCGATTTTCATAAATATCGTAATTTTCAATAAATGTTTTTGAAGGTAAAACCCTAGCAATACCACCAATACTTACTAATTTTCTGTAAGTTTCAGCAATAGGTTTTACTTTCTCTATTTTGGCAATACCTTTTGAGGTTAATAATTCAGATTTAGGTTTTGTTTCAATTGCATCATAAGCTTTTAAAAAATCAATAATTGACTTACTTTCTGAATAACGGAATATTTTATCATAGTATTTTAACTCTAATCTACTAGAAGTTATTTTTGATTTTTGGGAGGTGATTAAATTCCATAATTCACCCTCAAAATCATTTTTAAGTTGTTCAAAGTCAAAATCCAGAATATTGCTATTTATATCAATTGAAATAAAATTGTCTAAAATGCCAATTTCAATTTGACCAATTGTATTTATAGAAGGACAATGATGATATCCAATTCCCCTTTGTCCTATCTCCCATTCTCTTTTAATTATCCATAAATCATCTTTCAAATTAAAAAGAGACTCATGATATTTGCCGTCACTACCTTTTAAAAAGGGTGTGTGCGGTGTTTTTACACAAAATTGAAAATACTTACCATCCTCTTGAGTATAGAGAACAATATCATATTCATAAGTATTTATGTTGGCAGGTTTTATTGTTGGTTTCAATGGCCTTGCGCTTTTGGTGATACTTAAATATTTGTCGCGTGACTCCCATTCAACAGAAATCATTAAAACTTCAAAATCTTTCATCATGTCTTTCCTTTATATTATGCAAAAAAGTTAATTTCAGAGTCAATTTGAGGGTTATTTTTGGCTTTTTTTATCATTTCCGACATAAAAGCATCGGAGACTTTACCTATTTCTTCACTACCGTCTGTTTTATGGTAATAATCTTTAAACAGAGTTTTGAGATGAGAAACGAGAAGTTCTAATATCTCTAATTTACTACTACCATTTTGGGAAATTTGGCTACTATCAAAGGAAAAGCGAGGTAGGATTTTTTGAATAATGATTATATTTAGGGAAATTTTATCATTATTATTGTAATTTTCATAAACTTGCTGATTAAATTTAGCATAGTTCAGTGATTGACGAATAGACCTAATACCAAAGTCAATATTTAAAGGTAACAGAAATTTTTCATTTATTTCTTTTAAATTCATACTAATGTAGGAATCATCCATTGCAGGGTATTCTTCTCTTTGAGAAAAAACAAGTGGGTTAACATAAACTGGTGCTAATTTCCGATCATATTCTGAACTTTTAAAAAATGTTTTTACCTTTGCTTCATAAAGTAGTGGATTTTCAAACTTGACAATGTGTACACGATCTAATATCTTAGGTGAAAAGTAATTTGTGGTTTCATCAACATTAATAGCACCAATAAACCTGACATTATTCGGTATCTTGATAGTAGATGGAAATTTCAAAATATCCATTAAACGTCTTTTGGTTTTGGTGTGTAATTGCAAAAGCGATTCTTTTTCATTGTTACCAAAAATTTCTAAAAAGCGCGTTCTTGCCTCATCATTGTTTAAAAAGTCCTGCCAAGATTTTATTTCAATATCCTTAGCACTGTTTTCAAGCAGGTTTAATAAAGTCTTAAATTCAGATATAAATAATTCTTCTTCATGTTTGGCATATAATTCAATTTCTGGTTCATTACTGCGTTCTTCTAATTTTGAAAGAAAATCTGCAAAGTAATATTCAACTCTTGCTAAATTCATCTCATCTAGGCAAATGAGATATAATTGATCTGGATTGTGAATAGCCTCTACTATTGCTTCTGTGAAAGGTGTGGGCAGAAAAGACATCTGAATAGGGTTATAATATCCCAGCAAATCATCTGAACTTGTCCAATTAGGTTTAACAGGTATAATCTTGGCAACTCCACCCAATGCTTCCGCAAATGCTTTGACAATTTGGGTTTTACCCGAACCTGACAAACCACTCAAAACAATTAAATCATTTGTTCTTAATAGGGTCAAAAAATTTCTGATCTGAAATCTTGTATAAATCAGCTTTTTCTGATGAAATAAATATTGATGTACATGATCTGCTAATTTTACAAAACTACTTTCTAATTCGTTTTCAAAACTTAAATAATTACTAGGAATAACGTATTTTTCTCTGAATAGTGAAATATACTGTCTTTCATCCTCCTCGTTCAAAAACTCTAATTTTCGGCAAATATTAATCCTTTGCTGGAGAATTTTTATGGTGTTTTCCATTTCCGTTTTTTGATTTTTTATTTTGTCAAGTTGTATTTTATTGAACTCTATTTTTTCACTTAACTCCGATATGAAACTCTCATTTTTTGAAATTTCGGTGATTTTTTGAGCGATTGTTTCCTCCCAATATTTAATTGTCTGATTTAGTTCGTTAATTTCATAATTCTTTTCCTCTATGGCTTTGACAAGACTATTTAATTTTTCTCCCTGTTGAACTCTATCAACAGTAGTTTTTAATAAATAAGGATTGTTCCTTTTTCTCTTTTCCTTTAGGCTGGCTAATTCACACTCAAAATAATACCGTTCATCTTTTTCTAATTCATAAGGATCGTAAATAAATACATAATCAATATGATCACCATTAGGATATTTTATTTTTCGTCCGTTATGATCAAGAACAGATTTAAAATGTCCATAACGACTGCCTGGGTTTACGGTTAGGACTCCAGATAATACAAGAGATGAAATTTGATTGTATTCAAGAATGTCCTTAATCAACTCACTATCAGATTTTGCTAGTAGTTTATTAAATTCCTGTTCATCATTTTCAGTCATAGGCTATTTGATGGTAATTGCGTTTTTATGCTTACCAGCAACTAAGATTTGCTGTAACATTAACTTAGCTATGGATATTGTCAGCGTTAGAGCATTGTTGCTAAAAGTCTTGATATTAGTTTTTACATTTATATAAAATACAACTATCTGTCCCCTTATGGAACTATACGGTTAAAAGCTTAAAAAAAATTAATCAAGTAGTTAAATGAAGTAATTTATACATTCATTACCATTCTCCAGGTTATGGATAATGCCACGGTACGTGATCAGAAACTTATCAAATTTCCCCTGAGATCATGCAAAGTCGGAAATCTTCTTTAATCTCAGGCAAAAAATTCTGTTATCGGCATAAGCTAACGATTGGGTTATTAGTAAACTGTAAAGGTTAAACCCCCAGCGCACACCGAGAATTAAGGATAAATCAGAAATGACGAAATTTCTAGATACTGCTATTGAAGCCATTGTCGCCCGCGAAATCCTCGACTCACGCGGTAGACCAACCATCGAAGCCGAGGTACACTTAGCTAATGGCGCTATCGGACTGGCACAAGTTCCCAGCGGGGCTTCTACAGGGTCATTTGAGGCTCATGAATTGCGTGATGGTGATAAAAGCCGTTATGGGGGTAAAGGCGTACTCAAGGCGGTCCAGAATGCCAATGAGGTACTAGCCCCTAAGTTACTAGGTTTGGATGCTCTCAACCAAGAAGCCTTGGATAAATTGATGATTTCCCTAGATGGTTCACCCAATAAGGCCAATTTGGGAGCAAATGCAATTTTGGGCATTTCCTTGGCTGCTGCAAAGGCTGGTGCGGAGTCTTTAGGTATTCCTCTCTATCGCTATTTAGGTGGACCTTTGGCGAATTTATTACCTGTCCCCTTAATGAATGTGATCAATGGTGGAGCGCACGCAGCTAATAATGTAGACTTTCAAGAGTTTATGATTGTCCCCATTGGCGCTCCTTCTTTTAAGGAAGCTTTACGTTGGGGTGCGGAAGTATTTGCTACCCTTAGCAAGGTGTTAGATGATCAAGGTTTGCTGACGGGTGTGGGTGATGAAGGTGGTTTTGCACCTAATCTAGAATCTAACCAAGTAGCTTTAGAATTGTTGGTAGCAGCGATTAAACAAGCTGGTTATAAGCCTGGGGAAGAAGTAGCCTTGGCTTTAGATGTGGCTGCTAGTGAATTTTACAAAAATGGCCAGTATGTTTATGATGGTAAACCCCATGCACCAACTGAGTTTATTGATTATTTAGCGGAATTAGTTGATCAATATCCGATTGTATCTATTGAAGATGGTTTACATGAGGAAGATTGGCAAAGTTGGCAATTACTGACTGAGAAATTAGGCTCAAAGGTACAATTGGTCGGTGATGATTTATTTGTAACTAATGCTACTCGCTTACAAAAAGGTATTGAACAAAAAGCAGGTAATTCGATTTTGATTAAGTTGAATCAAATCGGTTCACTAACTGAAACTTTGGAAACCATTGATTTAGCCACTCGCAACGGTTTTCGCTCAGTAATTAGCCATAGATCAGGAGAAACAGAAGATACAACAATTGCAGATTTGGCTGTAGCTACTCGCGCTGGTCAAATTAAAACCGGTTCTCTGTGTCGCAGTGAACGGGTAGCCAAGTACAATCGCTTACTAAGGATTGAACATGAATTGGGCGATCGCGCCATCTATGCTGGTACTATTGGTTTAGGACCAAAATAGGTGACAGGTGACAGGTGACAGTAAAAAGAACGTAAGAGGTTTAATAAATATCTTTCTGTTCCCTGTTCCCTGTTCCGTTGTCAGTTGTCAGTTGTCAGTTGTCAGTTGTTAGTTGTCAGTTGTCAGTTGTTAGTGGTCAGTTGTCAGTTGTCAGTGGTCAGTTGTCAGTTGTTAGTGGTCAGTTGTCAGTTGTTAGTGGTCAGTTGTTAGTGGTCAGTTGTTGGTTGTTAGTGGTCAGTTGTTAGTTGTCAGTTGTCAGTTGTCAGTTGTTCGTTCCCTGTTTCCTAATTCCTGTACTGCTTGGCGAAAACCTAAGACTAGTAAGATGTTCGCAAGGGTTAAAAAGGCTTCTGCACCGCCATGTAACCAGTCTACATTGGCTAGTTGTTCTCCATACTGCACTTTGGCGTAAATGCCGGCGGGAATGGTGACAGCAACAAAGACCAATGTGCCGTAAAATCCATATAGGGCTAAACGTGGCATTTGGGGAACGCGGCTGATAAACCACAGGAAACCCAAATAGGGAAACAGAGACAGGGCAAAGAGGGTTTCTTTTGATATCATTGTTCTGATTTGATGGTTTGTGTCTTCATGGGGCTTGTAGCCTTGTGAGAACGCCAAATTATATAAGCGGCTGCCCAAAGGGTAAAGTTACCAACTAATGTCATAGTAGCTTGAAGGGTGACTAACCATTCTAGGGTTTGGGAATTGTCGAAATAATGCCAAGTACAAGCACACATCGCGCTAATTAAAGCTGGTAACATAGCAAAGGACAATCCCCACCAACTTCGATTTTGTGTTAGTTCACCATATATCCAAATTAGCCATATTGCGGTTATCCACTCAATGACGCTGGAAATATGAATTATCCAGGTGGGAATTGAAAGTACGTGCATAATTGTCAGTTGTCAGTTGTCAGTTGTCAGTTGTCAGTTGTCAGTTGTCAGTTGTCAGTTGTCAGTTGTCAGTTGTCAGTTGTCAGTTGTCAGTTGTCAGTTGTTGGTTGTTAGTTGTCAGTGGTCAGTTGTCAGTTGTTAGTTGTCAGTTGTTGGTTGTTAGTTGTCAGTTGTTGGTTGTTAGTGGTCAGTTGTCAGTGGTCAGTTGTTAGTTGTCAGTGGTAGATAACTAGGTTAAAAAAAATTGGTAGTCCAAAATCTAAAATCTAAAATCTAAAATTCAAAATGGGGAAAATGCGGGTTTTATTGTCTGGGTATTATGGTAAGGGTAATGGTGGTGATGAAGCTTTGTTAGCCACACTTCTGCAAATGTTACCACTAGATGTTACTCCTGTGGTGCTTTCTGGAAATCCTGAAGAAACTCATCGCCATTACGGTGTGGAATGTTACAACCGTATGGGGGTTTTATCGGTCTTCAAGGCTTTGCGCTCTTGTGATGCTTTTATTTGGGGTGGTGGTAGTTTAATGCAAGATGCTACTAGCACTATTAGCCCTTTTTATTATGGCGGATTGATGGCTTTAGCTCAAGTTATGGGTTTGAAAACTGTGGCTTGGGGACAGGGCATAGGTCCTTTGTTGCGTTCCCAAACTCGATTTTTAGCCCAGCGGAATTTTGCGGGTTGTACTCAGGTGAGTGTGCGCGATGTTGCTAGTTCTCGGTTATTATCAGATTGGAGTATAGCCCATATTCTTGCCCCTGACCCGGTTTGGGCGTTAAAATCAAAGCCAGTACCGGAATTAGCAGAGTTACCAAAACCGAGAATTGCGGTTACTTTAAGAAATCATCCTCAATTAACAGAAAATCGGTTAACAAATTTAATTCAAGCCTTAGTTAATTTGCAAAAAGAAACTCAAGCCTTTATTTTACTATTGCCATTTCAAAAAAGTGAAGATTTAGGAATTGCGGAGAAAATTCATACTCAATTACAAGATGTGAGTAGAGTTATTTGTTCCGAAGATCCACAAATTTTAAAAGGTGTGTTTCGTGGTGTGGAAATGTCCATAGGAATGCGTTTACATAGTTTAATTATGGCAGCTAGTGAAGGTTCTCGTTGTTTTGCATTGAGTTATGATCCAAAAGTCAATCATTTAATGGAAGATCTAAAAATACCTGGTTGGGATTTAAAAGATTTACCAGAGGATGTAGAGTTAATTAGTAAAACTTGGATTGATTATTATCATCATGGTGAATCCTTGTCAGATACGAAAATTCAATCTTTAGTAAATGGAGCTTTTTTACATCGGGATTTGTTAAGTAAAGTGTTAAAATGAAATTGATTCTATAATTTAGTTAAGGTTGATATCATCCTCAAGGAGATTGATTATGACAGCTATCACAGTCAACTTAAACCCCATTATTCAACTGACTGACAACCAATTTTATCAACTCTGTCGAGAAAATCCTGAAGTCAAATTTGAACGCAATACCAAAGGAGAAATATTGATTATGTCACCAACCGGAGGAGAAACAGGAAAACGTAATTTTGAAATTGGTATTGATTTTGGAATTTGGAATCGTCAAACTAAACTAGGAGTTTGTTTCGATTCTTCCACTTGTTTTAAACTTCCCAATGGTGCAAATCGTTCTCCTGATGTTGCTTGGATAAAAAAAGATAGATGGGATACACTGACACCAGAAGAACAAGAAAAATTTCCACCAATTGCTCCAGATTTTGTTTTAGAATTAATGTCACCCAGTGATAGTTTGCCAGAAACACGGGCAAAAATGCAGGAATATATGAATAATGGAGTTAAATTAGGTTGGTTAATTAATCGGAAAATGGGTCAAGTTGAAATTTATCGTCTTGGTAAACCAGTAGAAATATTAGACTTTCCTCAAGAATTATCAGGTAAAGATATTTTACCAGGATTTATTTTAAATATGGAAATTATTTGGAGATAGATATTAATATAATATTATTTATCACCTGCCAAAAATCTCAACAACAAATTTTGTTTTTCCAAATCTGTATTTTCTTGAAACTGATTATTCTTGACTACTTTCCAAATACAGTTTCGGATTTTAGTAATATGTTTAGTCATTTTATCAATTCCTTTTAAAGTATGAATACTTTTAGGTAAACGTCCACAAAAAACAGAGGGAACAACATCTAATAACCACCAGTCAAAGAGTTCCCGTCTACCTTGTGATCCTGGAAAAATAGCATAACCCTGGAAGCAATCATCTAATATATTTAATATGGCTGCTCTGGTTTTCACAGACTCCAGCACTTGCAGCATATTGTCAAAAACATCAACAGCTTCATCAAGAGATTGATATTGTCCCAAATTATTTTGATAATCCTGAAATGAAACGTTTAAATTTGGCTGATAATTATCTTGAGGATATATCCAATTTTGAAAAAGATACTGAAATGTATTACCAGTTATTGTCTCACGAGGTAAATAACTTTTAATCGTTGGTTGTACAGCGATTCCCATAACTATAGCCATAAAGAAATAGCAATAACTTATATCTAAACTATTTTTTTCTTTTTCTATTGCATCAAATACTGTGATTAAAGAATCTTCTAAACTTATTCCCTGAATTTCTTTTTCTTGATATAATTCTGCATAGGAATATCCCTGAATTTTCTCTATGACTAAACGTAAAGAATCAGAAATTTCAGCAGATAAAATGAGAGGAGACTTTTCAACTTCATGCAATATGAATGTCATAGTTAATTGCTAGGGATAAGGATGTGTCCAGGAGATACAGGGGTTTCCGCTCTTATGAGGTACATATTAAGCCCCCTCTCGAAGCAGGGCGTTTTCATTCTCGGGGGTAAAAAAGAAAAGAAAAGTGATCTTTTGTTGATAAAATTACAAAAAGATCACTATTTTTTGTCTTTTAAAATATGTTAAATAGTTTAATCGAAAAACTCAAAGAAGTCAAAGACTTTC
>JBJUHT010000075.1:0-6347 GCA_046070105.1 Dolichospermum sp. | reverse complement strand
CTAGCAATGCACTTAAGTCTTTTCCCACATAAGTAGGGGCTGTGGATGGCGTGCTGTTCTTTATTTGGTTCATGTCTGTAACCCCAGTTAACACACACATCGATTTAAAACCTGCCTTATTTGCTCCTTGAATATCTGTATCTAAACGATCTCCCACCACTAAAGGGTTTTTGGCTTGAAAAATCTTGGCTGCTTGTTGAAACATGAATGGCTCCGGCTTTCCCATCAAAACTGGACTTTTTCCAGTAATCGAAGTTATGAGTGCGTTAAAGGAACCATTTCCAGGCGCTAATCCCTTCTCTGTAGGAAATGTGTAGTCGTTGTTTGTTGATACCCATTTAGCACCTTTACTTATTGCATAACACATTTCTGCTAAATCTTTTTGAGCTATTTCTGCATCTATACCATTTACAACTATTGTAGGATTTTTATCTGCTTTACTAACTACTTTAAATCCTGCTTCTTTCACTGAATCTTTTAAACTATCACTGCCTACAACCAACACGTTTTCATTTTTTTGGAAATTATTCTCTAAATACCAGCAAAGAGTTTGTGAGCTAGTAACTATTGATGAGGGTTTTATTTCAAGGTCAAAATTTTTCATCCATTTTGAAACACTTTTACCCGTCACTGAACCATTATTTGTAATTATGGCAATGTTAATTTTTCTTTTCTGTAATTCTTTTATAGTTTTTACTGCAGAATCTATAGGAGTTGAACCTAAATAGACTACGCCATCTAGATCAAGAAGTATTGCGTCATATGAGTCAATTATTGGCAATTTTCAAGCATTTCTTTTGCTCCAGTTAAGTTTTCTGGATCTGATATCAATGTTTTTTCAAACCAGACTTTTGCTTCATCATTTCTTCCTAATTCGAGTAATGTTTGCGCATACACATATCTCATGTTAGCGATTGATTCAGAGACTTCGTTTGAATTAAATTCCTTTATTTTGGCAAGGGCAAGGCCTGCATCAAGTTGTCCTAAATCTTTCCTCGCCCCAACTACTGTGATCATCAATTCGTGATAATCAGATCTATCCATCTTGTCGACATCTTTTTCATTTAAAATTTCAATTGCCTTTTCTGGTCTTTCTAGAGCTCTTTCGCAATCTGCAATCAAAGATAAAGTGTCAGGTTTACCACTAATTCTTCTTGCTGCTTTTAATTCTGAAAGTGCAAATTTATAGTCTTGACAACGATAAGCTGCAACACCAACAGCTTCTCTGACAATGGCAAGCCTTGAAGCAGCGGCAACATTGGCTGCTCTTGCATAAAGCAATGCTTGTTGAGGATTTGTGTCAATAAATCTTCCTGCCGCAACTAAATTTTTTGAAACAAATTTCGCTAAACCTTCAGGTAATGTTCTTAATTCTTGTTTGATATCTGACGATAATTCGGAACCAGTTATATCCTCAGGGATTTCTAACTCGTCCATAATTAATCCTTTTAAAAAAATTTTAGTGTTCAAAATAAAATATCCACCTTAAAAAAGGTGGATATTTTTATATTTCCGGCAACGTCCTACTCTCCCACTCGGTCCCCCGAGAAGTACCATCGGCGCTGAGAGGCTTAGCTTCCAGGTTCGGAATGGAGCTGGGCGTTTCCCTCTCGCCATGATCACCGTAACGCTATTGAGTTGTCCAACCTAATTACTAATCGGTTGTAACTCGAAAATTTCATAGAGGACGCGAGTACTTCCTTTAAAAAGGTAAGTAAAAAGTTAGAAAGATTGTGAAAACAAGCCCTCGACCTATTAGTATCGGTCAGCTCCACACATTGCTGTGCTTCCACATCCGACCTATCAACCCAGTCATCTTCTGGGGGTCTTACCAGGTTAACCCTGTGAGAGTTCTTATCTTGAGGTGAGCTTCCCGCTTAGATGCTTTCAGCGGTTATCTCGTCCGAACGTAGCCAACCAGCCATGCTCTTGGCAGAACAACTGGCACACTAGAGGTTCGTCCATCTCGGTCCTCTCGTACTAGAGACAGGTCCTCTCAAAACTCTTTCGCGCGTGGAGGATAGGGACCGAACTGTCTCACGACGTTCTGAACCCAGCTCGCGTACCGCTTTAATAGGCGAACAGCCTAACCCTTGGGACCTACTCCAGCCCCAGGATGCGACGAGCCGACATCGAGGTGCCAAACCTTCCCGTCGATATGGACTCTTGGGAAAGATCAGCCTGTTATCCCCGGGGTACCTTTTATCCGTTGAGCGACGCCGCTTCCACTTGCCGGCGCCGGATCACTAGTTCCGACTTTCGTCCCTGCTCGATCCGTCAATCTCGCAGTCAAGCTCTCTTGTGCACTTACACTCAACACCTGATTACCAACCAGGCTGAGAGAACCTTTGAGCGCCTCCGTTACTTTTTAGGAGGCAACCGCCCCAGTTAAACTACCCGCCAGGCACTGTCCCTGATCCAGATTATGGATCGAGGTTAGACAGCCAATACGAACAGAGTGGTATTTCAATTTTCGACTCCACAAGAACTGGCGTCCCTGCTTCGAAGTCTCCCACCTATGCTACACAATCCGAATCGACCGCCAATACCAAGTTATAGTAAAGGTCCCGGGGTCTTTCCGTCCTTCCACGCGTAACGAGCATCTTTACTCGTACTGCAATTTCGCCGAGTCCATAGTTGAGACAGCGCCCAAGTCGTTACGCCATTCGTGCAGGTCGGAACTTACCCGACAAGGAATTTCGCTACCTTAGGATGGTTATAGTTACCACCGCCGTTTACTGGGGCTTAAGTTCTGAGCTTCAGGATTACTCCTTAACCCGTCCCCTTGACCTTCCAGCACCGGGCAGGCGTCAGTCCGTATACATCGTGTTACTACTTCGCACGGACCTGTGTTTTTGTTAAACAGTCGCTTGGGCCTTGTTTCTGCGGCCATGATGTGCTTGGGGAGTAAATCCTTTCACACTTCAAGGCCCCCCTTCTCCCGAAGTTACGGGGGCATTTTGCCGAGTTCCTTAACTACGGTTTGCTCGATCGCCTTAGTATTCTCTACTTGACCACCTGAGTCGGTTTCGGGTACGGGCGGATTTGTCACTTGCTAGAAGCTTTTCTCGGCAGCATAGGATCACCCACTTCGGCTTACGCCTCGGCGTCAGATCTCAGTATTAGTGTGCGGATTTACCTACACACCCACCTACATCCTTACCCCGGGACAACCATCGCCCGGGATGGGCTACCTTCCTGCGTCACTCCTTTGCTTACCTACAGCCAACAGGGTCGCGTCTTCCGCTGAGATTGCTCCCAGGTTCAAACGCTTAGCATTATTGGTTTCAGTATTGGCGTAACAAAACCGGTACGGGAATATCAACCCGTTGTCCATCGACTACGCCTGTCGGCCTCGTCTTAGGCCCCGACTTACCCAGAGCAGATTAGCTTGACTCTGGAACCCTTGGTCATTCGGCGGACAGGTTTCTCACCTGTCATTCGCTACTCATGTCTGCATTTTCACTCGTGTAGCTTCCACGGTTGGTTTTCACCACCGCTTCGCTAGCCACACGACGCTCTCCTACCCAACAAATCATCTGGACCACGAAGGCCTGATACATGATTTGATGCCATAACTTCGGTGATGTGCTTGAGCCCCGTTAAATTGTCGGCGCGGAATTACTTGACCAGTGAGCTATTACGCACTCTTTTAATGGTGGCTGCTTCTAAGCCAACATCCTGGTTGTCAATGCGACTCCACATCCTTTACCACTTAGCACACTCTTTGGGACCTTAGTTGTTGGTCTGGGTTGTCTCCCTCTCGACTATGAAGCTTATCCCCCACAGTCTCACTGCCGCGCTTTACTTAATGGCATTCGGAGTTTGATTTACGTTGGTAACCTTTTAGGGCCCCTCGGCAAGTCAGTGCTCTACCTCCACTAAGAAATACGCGACGCTGCACCTAAATGCATTTCGGAGAGAACCAGCTATAACGAAGTTTGATTGGCCTTTCACCCCTAACCACAAGTCATCCCCCAATTTTTCAACATTGGTGGGTTCGGTCCTCCACGCAGTCTGACCTGCGCTTCAACCTGCTCATGGTTAGATCACCTCGCTTCGGGTCTAGGGCATGCGACTCATTCGCTCTATTCGAACTCGCTTTCGCTACGGCTTCCCCACACGGGTTAACCTCGCCACATACCACTAACTCGCAGACTCATTCTTCAAAAGGCACGCTGTCACTGCCACTTACGTGGCGTAGCTCCAACGGCTTGTAAGCACACGGTTTCAGGTTCTATTTCACTCCCCTCCCGGGGTTCTTTTCACCATTCCCTCACGGTACTGATTCACTATCGGTCACTAAGTAGTATTTAGCCTTATCAGGTGGTCCTGACAGATTCAGGCGGGATTTCACGGGCCCCGCATTACTTGGGATACTTAAAAAAAGTTCAATACGTTTCGACTACAGGGGTGTTACCTTGTTTCCCGAACTTTCCCACGTTCTTCGTCTACGCATTGAGTTTCTGACTTTTTTCAGTAATAACAGTTACTGAGATTAAGTCCCACGACCCCAAAACTGCAACGTCTGTTAACTATCACGCAATTTTGGTTTAGGCTCATCCGCTTTCGCTCGCCACTACTAACGGAATCACTATTTATTTTCTCCTCCTGTGGGTACTGAGATGTTTCACTTCCCCACGTTTCCTCCATTTGTTCTATGTGTTCGAACAATGGTTACTGGACATAACTCCAGTCGGGTTTCCCCATTCGGATATCCTCGGATCACAGCTTGGTTATCAGCTCCCCGGGGCTTTTCGCAGATTCCTACGTCCTTCATCGGCTCTTAGTGCCAAGGCATTCACCGTGCGCTCTTAGTAGCTTGTTGTCACGATCTAAATTTTTAAAACCTTGTTTAAAGAAAGATGCTCGCGTCCTCTATGAAGTTTTCAAGTTACATTCGATCCTTCATGTTTTATTCCACTTAAGATTAAAAAAATCCTAGTTTGGGAACACAAAGTTCGGTTCTTGAACTTTTTTGGTCCAAGTGAAGAAGCGACTACCCCTTCAGGACCCAACAGCATGCCAAAGAAAATTAATTTTCCACTTTTTTGAGCAAACACTAACCCTAAACCTAAAGTAGAGAGTTGTGCTCATTTGAACCACTATGGTTCTTGATTAATGCTCCTTAGAAAGGAGGTGATCCAGCCGCACCTTCCGATACGGCTACCTTGTTACGACTTCGTCCCAATCACCGATCCCACCTTAGACAGCTTCCTCCTTACGGTTGGACCACTGTTTTTGGGTGTTACCGACTTTCATGACGTGACGGGCGGTGTGTACAAGGCCCGGGAACGTATTCACCGCGGCGTTGCTGATCCGCGATTACTAGCAACTCCAACTTCATGAGGTCGAGTTGCAGACCTCAATCCGAACTGAGACCGACTTTATGGGATTCGCTCCACCTTACGGTATCGCAGCCCTTTGTATCGGCCATTGTAGCATGCGTGCAGCCCTAGACATAAGGGGCATGATGACTTGACGTCGTCCCCACCTTCCTCCGAGTTGACCCCGGCAGTCTCTTGTGAGTTCCCAGCATTACCTGTTGGCAACACAAGACGAGGGTTGCGCTCGTTGCGGGACTTAACCCAACATCTCACGACACGAGCTGACGACAGCCATGCACCACCTGTGTTCACGCTCCCTAAGGCACTCCTATATTTCTACAGGATTCGTGACATGTCAAGCCTTGGTAAGGTTCTTCGCGTTGCATCGAATTAAACCACATACTCCACCGCTTGTGCGGGCCCCCGTCAATTCCTTTGAGTTTCACAGTTGCCTGCGTACTCCCCAGGCGGGATACTTAACGCGTTAGCTCCGGCACAGCTCGGGTCGATACGAGCTACGCCTAGTATCCATCGTTTACGGCTAGGACTACTGGGGTATCTAATCCCATTCGCTCCCCTAGCTTTCGTCCCTCAGTGTCAGTCCAGACCTAGCAGAACGCTTTCGCCACCGGTGTTCTTCCTGATCTCTACGCATTTCACCGCTACACCAGGAATTCCTTCTGCCCCGACCTAACTCTAGCTTTGTAGTTTCCACCGCTCTGATCTAGTTGAGCTAGACTCTTTAACGGCAGACTTTCAATGCCACCTACGGACTCTTTACGCCCAATCATTCCGGATAACGCTTGCATCCTCCGTATTACCGCGGCTGCTGGCACGGAGTTAGCCGATGCTTCTTCCTCAGGTACCGTCAGAACTTCTTCCCTGAGAAAAGAGGTTTACAACCCAAGAGCCTTCCTCCCTCACGCGGTATTGCTCCGTCAGGCTTTCGCCCATTGCGGAAAATTCCCCACTGCTGCCTCCCGTAGGAGTCTGGGCCGTGTCTCAGTCCCAGTGTGGCTG
>JBJUHT010000074.1:0-3018 GCA_046070105.1 Dolichospermum sp. | reverse complement strand
TTGAGTGAGGTACACCTTGTGCGGGCAAGATGCCCGCACCACAAGAGTTTTATTATTAATATCTGTACTTCATAAGATTGGGAACTGCTGTATAATTTATGCTTATAAGAGCTAATATATATTCCGATTTATTTAATAATTTAGGAATCTACTTATATTTAAGTTAATAGGCAAAAGTGACAAAATTCTTACAGTAGTGCAACAATTATGTCCCTTTTTTTGGCTATTTTTAGTCCGTAGTTGTCTGTTTTTTAGTGATATTTTCAACTTAAAAGTCCAAATTTACGGATTTTTGTGCGTAAAATGCTGTTATCATCAAGCTATTGAAGGTGACAAAACTGAAACAATTATGTCACTTTTATTTTGTCTAAATCTCTAGACAGATGTTTTTATTTTTAGTAGGATGTAGTCGGGAAATGAAAAAGTACAACGTTTCCGGTTTTCTAGATTTTTTGACTTTTTAAAACCAAGGAGAATACTAAGATGGCTAATATTCAAATCTTTGAAATTAATGAAGATGGAGAATTACTAGTAAATGATCCAGCATTAGCAGGGGCGCTTCAAGAGTTAACGCCTGAAGAACTTAAAATAACTGGTGGTATTACAATCAACCTCATTTGCTTCTCCTTTACTTTTTAATTTTAGTTATTCGTGCTAACGGAAATGTATTATTACAAACTTTAAGTGTCCTAAAAAGTAATGTAATAATAATAGCATAAAACCCAAGGCATTTGTTGGGTTACGCTGTTGCTTAACCCAACCTAAAATAAATTGCAAAGTGCTGTATAAGGAATTTGTCAAATGACAACAATAGAAACTGTAAAACAAGCTAACTTAGTGCGTGCGCGATTAATATCTGATAAAGCTTTTGAATTAATTATTTTACCAACAGAACAATGTAACTTTCGTTGTATTTATTGCTATGAAGATTTTTCTATAGGGAGAATGAAACCTGAAGTAATTTCCGGTATCAAAGCTCTTTTAGACAAACGATCTTCAAAGTTGAATTTTTTAAACCTATCCTGGTTTGGTGGTGAACCCCTGGTTGCTAAGGATATTGTTTTAGATATCTCTGAATATGCTACATCTTTAGCAGCCAAAAATTCTCATTTGCAATATTCAGGATCTATGACAACCAATGGTTATTTACTAGATATTAATACTGCTTCTGCTTTAGCTAATGTAGGGGTTACACATTACCAAATTTCCCTTGATGGACCAAAGGAAATTCATGATCAGAGCCGGATTCGGGCAGATGGTAAAAGTACATTTGAGCGAATTTGGAATAATTTACTAGCAATACGGGATAGTTCATTACCATTTTCTATCTTGTTACGTCTTCATTTTAATCCAGATACATTTAACTTTTTTGATCCTTTGTTGGAAGATATTAAAAGAGAATTTTTACCCGATTCCAGGTTCTCTATTTTGTTTAAAAGTATTGAGCATCTTGGTGGATCTAATGATAGTTCAATCAAGATTTTTTCAGAGACTGAGAAGGAAGCAGCTAATAAAATACTTCAATCTAAATTATTTGGTGATGACTTAAAATCACCACAGAATAATGATGTATCACCGGAATATGTTTGTTATGCTGCACGTCCTAACTCTTTAGTTATTCGTGCTAACGGAAAAGTTAATAAATGTACAGTAGCGCTTACAGATGAACGTAATGACGTTGGTACTTTACAGCCAGATGGTCAGCTTAAACTTATACCAGGGCGTTTTGCTCCTTGGGTTCGTGGAATTGAAACCCTTGATTTTGAAACATTAGGTTGTCCTTTAGTTTCATTACCCAGTAGCGATGAAATTAGTGCTAATTTATCAAGAAAGTCTGTTGCTGTGTAAAAAAGGATTTTTTCTCGTTCCCTCGTTCCCAGTCTCCGACTGGGAATGCTACCTAGAGGCTCTGCCTCCGTGACTTAGTATTAATGAAGGCAGAGCCTTCCGTAATTCATTCCCATACAGAGTATGGGAACGAGAAATACAGAGTATGGGAACGAGAACATTTTTGTGATTAAATCACTCCAAATTCACATTAATCTCTGTTTGATTAACCTGTTTTTTAATCCAACTTAATAGTAAATCGCTAACAATTTGCTGACGCAATTTATCATTCAATTCCGGCTGAATAATCTCCTCAACAAAAATTAAATGTACCCCTTTAGAAGTAATTATCGGTTTAATTACCTGTGGAGGTTTCGCACCAAAGACAGCAGCAGATATTTCTGGCTTTAAATCCCGACGATTTAATACTCCTAAATATCCCCCTTTACGACGTAATTCTACATCTTGAATATATTGGTGAGCTACATCATAAAAACTCATTTCTCCTTCTTTGACTGCATAAAAAAGTTCTATTGCTAGATCTTCATCATTAAATACAACTTCATACATGACCACACCAGCATAATTTAGCTGATTTTCAAAGAAGAAAGGTTCGATTTGATCAGAAAATAAATGTTTGCTTAACTTAGCAGTAACCACACCAGTATAGACTATATCTTCAAAATCATCTATAGATAAACCATGTTTTTCTAACCATTTCCAAGTGTCATTAGCACTGGTCAGGTCATTATTTAATCGCAGAAAATCCGCTGCTTTTTGTAATTCTTCAACTTCTACTTTTATCCCTGCTTCTTCCGCAGCAGCTATAATCACTTTTCGGCTGACAATTTGCTCAACTAACTCAGGTATTTTAAAGGATAATTTAATTTGTTGTAAAATATCTGATTGGGTAATGGTGATGCTTTCTGACATAATTTGCTCCCTAAATACATAAATTATACCCCACCCTAACCCTCCCCTTAGCAAGGGGAGGGGACAATTCGATGAATTTTCTACAATTTTACTCCTCCTTGTTGCAATTTTTTAAAGGGGTCAAGTAGAAAATCAATAATTCGTCGTTGACGAACAATTACCTCAGCGGTTGCTGTATCCCCTGGACGCAAAGGAATACATTTATTAGCAGAGGGAATACAACTTTTTTTGAGAGAAATTTCTAAGTTATAAGCGGCT
>JBJUHT010000073.1:0-16250 GCA_046070105.1 Dolichospermum sp. | reverse complement strand
TTGGAAAGAATTAGACCAAAGATTTTTTTACGTACTGACCTTTTTCGAGAAGATTTTTTAAGTTTTCCTGATGCTTCTAAGTTAAAAGCTTATCAAATTAATTTGGAATGGAAAGATTCATGGTTATATCAACTACTCTTTAAAAGATTAGCAAATTCTGGTCAAGAAATGGCTGAATATTTGCGTCGTATATCACCATCTAATTTCCTTAAAGAAACTAATACACCTTTAGGAATAATTATCACTGCTAATGAAGTTTCTCATGAATTTGTGATTGGCAGAATAATTGATAGGTTGATGGGTGATAATCCTAGAAAGGGATATACATATCCTTGGATTCCTAATAATCTTAAAGATGCAGGAGGTCGAATTTATCCCCGCGCATTTTTACAGCTATTTTCATTACCAGCACAGAGAAGAATAGATGAATCTGATCTGCAAAATTTAACTGGAGATACTCTCTTAACTCCTGCTGATTTACAAAGCGCACTTGTGGATATTTCTAAATATAGAATTCGAGAATTAGTAGATGAATATCCTTGGTTAGAACCTCTGAAAAATAGCTTAAATGGTTTGAAAGTTCCTGTTGAAGAAGAAATTTTCCTCGATAAACTTAAAAATACAATATGGAGTGAAGAATCTGGAAAACAACCACCCACTTTAAACCCGGAGGAAATTATGCAATATTTGCTACAACTGGGAATTATTGACAGACGTTCTGATAAGCGTGTTAATATGCCTATAATTTATATGTATGGTTTTGGGGTAAAACGTCCTGGTGGTGTAAAACGTCCAAAACGGTAGTTTTTTCAACTTATAACAAAATACTGGACAGGCAAGATGCCTGTCCCACAAAAGTTTTATTTACACTTTAATAAACCAGCGTTTCTGATACATCAAAACAGCGATACTATACCAAAATAACGCGGTAACAAGTGCAAATAAAAATGAACCGTTGAAATTTCCCGCCCAAGATGCAAAAATATTTTGATAAATCCAATTATAGATACTAATGGCATTTTCACCCGTACCAATTTGAGTTTTCACTGTGATTTTAATTAAAATTACCGAAGCCACAAAAAGAGAGATCGCATTTAGTCCCATAATTTCAAAAGGTTTACTCCAGCGTTTTATTAACCTCACTTCTATCATTTCATAACAAGCCGCTAATAACATTAATGCCCAACCAGTGGTATATAAAACATAGGAACTTGTCCAAATTTTCTTATTAATGGGAAATACCACATCCCAAATAATTGCAATTACTAAACAACACAAACCAAATAATACTAAATCCATGCTAGTTTGTGAAGTAGCCTGTTTTTTATCTTTGATCCATTGTCCAGTAAAATAGCCAGCTAAAACGCTAACTATGGCTGGAATAGTGCTAAAAAATCCTTCAGGATCTCCCATAAAATTAAAACCATCACCTTTATATAAATGTGCTTTGGGAATAATTAATCTATCAATAAATGCGCCAAAATTACCTTCTCTGGTTAGCACTCCTGCACCATAATTAGGAACAGGAATATACATCATTATCAACCAATAAGCAATTAGTAATCCTCCTGCTACTAACCATTGACTTTTGTGAGGTAATTTTAAAACTATCAAAGATGCAAATAGGTAAGTTAAACCAATTCGTTGCAATACCCCCAGCAAACGGATACTACTTAAATCAAATGTCCAAATACCTTGATTCCAAAAACCATTTAATAGTAAACCTAAAATAAATAAAATAGCAGCGCGACGGAGAATGTGTAAATAAACTGCTTTGTTAGGTTTGTTCTCTGCTGTATATTTTGACAGAGAAAAGGTCATTGCTACACCCACAATGAATAAAAAGAAAGGAAATATTAAATCAGTGGGTGTACAACCGTGCCATTGGGAATGACTCAGGGAACGATAAACATCATCAGCGACTCCTGCCATATTGGCAAGAATCATCGCTGCAATGGTAATACCACGAAAGACATCAAGTGAACTCAGACGCATAGACAGAATATCTGATTTGAGAATTTAACTTTACTCCTCCTGATGCACTTGATCAAGGGAAGTGGATAATGTAATTTACAGGGTAAACTTTTATTAAGTAATGTTTGAATTTTAAATTTTTTATATGGCTATCAAAGTTGGAGATATCGCCCCTAATTTTAACCTACCTGCCCAAAATGGCAAAAATGTCAGTCTGGCAGATTTTCGTGGTCAAAAATCTGTTGTCCTCTATTTTTATCCCAAGGATGATACACCGGGATGTACTATAGAGTCATGTGCTTTTCGAGATCAATATGAAGTTTTTCAAGCCGCTGGTGCTGAAGTTATTGGTGTGAGTGGTGACTCTAGCAATTCTCATCAAAATTTTGCCAATAAATACAATTTACCTTTCACACTTTTAAGTGATCAAGGTGACAAAGTACGAAAACAATATGGTGCAACTACTGCCTTTGGTTTCATTCCTGGTCGAGTCACTTATGTGATTGACAAAAATGGCATCGTTCAGTATGTATTTGATTCCATGTTAAATTTTAAAGGTCACGTTGAAGAAGCATTAAAAACTCTACAACAGTTAGCGGTGAAGTAATTCAGCCTAGATGTTGTGGTGCGGGCATCTTGCCCGCTAGAATTTATAAATTAAATCCAGCACAGCTTATACCCAACAACAACCACCTCCAAGAAGACGATGAAGATCAGACACTGTAGAGACGTTTCACGTCTCTACCCATGAACAACCTGATCAAACTCTATTTAGAGTGTGACTTTTCTGTGACACCAATATTGGCGTTGGCTGACTTGCCATTTCTACCCTGAGAATGTCCGTTGTTGCGAGGTTGAATTACTCCATAACCGCCATGGTTACGTTCATAAATAACATTAATCTCACCCGTTTCTGCATTATGGAACATATAAAAGTCATGTCCCACCAGTTGCAATTGTTCTTGAGCTTCTGCTACTGTCATAGGCGGCATGGAGAAGTACTTGGTGCGAACGACCTCTTGGGGTAATTCTGGGCTGCGGTCACCTATTAAATCTGCTGCCACGGTTTCGGGCGCTACTGCTTCGTTAGTTGATATAGGTTGGGTTTTATGATCCTGTCTTTTTTCTTTATATTTCCGCAATTGTCGAGCAATTTTGTCGGCAACTAAGTCAATACTTGCATATAAGCTTTCGCTGCTTTCTTCTGCCCGGATAATACTACCATTAGCATAAATAGTTACTTCCGCCGCTTGTTTTGTACTAATACGGGGATTGCGAGCTACGCTTAAATGGACATCCACTTCATTGGTGATGTTCTGAAAGTGATTAACCGCCTTTTCAATTTTTTGATGCACATATTCTCGGATGGCATCGGTGATTTCAATATTTTTACCGTGGATGACAAGTTTCATGTAAACTCTCCCGCTCGATATTATATGTGATGTTTTTGGGTAGGATATAGAGATGGCGTTTTGATCGTTCACTGCTACCGACACAAGCAACCATTTTCACAGCACTGCTATGTTGGTGTTCTCTGGTTTTGTTGCATTTTCAAGTTCGCACTTTTCATTGTCTTAATTTTAGTTTTTATTCCCGGCGGCGACTCCCAATCGGTTGTTAAGTAATACACTATTCAACCACATTATGGAATTAGGCAATTTAAAATATGGTTTTTTAACCGCCTGTTTCTGTCCAACTCCAAGAAACACAGGAGTAATCACTGTCGTCCCCTTTTTTTGCTCCTGTTCTCTATTGTAGAGAAAATGTCACCAATTTGGGGGTGTTTGATCTTGTTGATGCAATTCCAAGAAAATCATCGGTCAGTACCATTGGTTTCTTTTGTCTAGGCTGCTTGATACTTCTGGCAAATTCCTCCCAACACCATTGAGGTTATATATTCAAATTAGCACTTTATTGGTTGTAAAGTATTTTTCCTTGACGTTACTTTAAAATCCTTTGCATACCTTGACATTTGTTCTGGATATTTTTGTCAAGTGAGTGCTATAAATGTTCAGTAAGGTCTTTTCTTTCTCCTGTTCTGTGATGATTTATTATACTCAATTTCCACCGTACCGTTGTTTACTATATCATCCTGGTTTAATACCATATACAACCGCTCACCAGTGGCAGCGATCGCTAGTTACTGAGCGCATTCACAACCCGGAATTAGATGATGTACTGATTTTGCTGGAACATCCCCCTGTTTATACTTTGGGGACAGGCGCAAATCTCAACTTTATTAAGTTTGATCTTGACAAGTGTAACTATGATGTGCATCGCATTGAAAGAGGTGGTGAAGTTACCTATCATTGTCCCGGACAATTGGTTGCTTATCCAATTTTAAATCTACGCCGTTATCGTCAAGATTTGCACTGGTATTTACGCCAATTAGAGGAGGTATTAATTCGCGTTTTATCACGTTATGATTTGCCTGGGGAACGTATGGCTGGTTTTACTGGTGTTTGGTTAGAAGGATACAAAGTTGCTGCTATAGGTATTAAAGTTAGTAAATGGATTACTATGCACGGTTTTTCCTTGAACGTTTGTCCAGACATGACAGGATTTCAGCACATTGTCCCCTGTGGAATTGTTGATAAACCAGTCCGTAGTTTGGCTGCATGGCTTCCTAATATTACTTGTGATCAAGTGTCTGCTGTAGTCAGTCAGTGTTTTAGCGAGGTATTTAATGTCAAATTAGTTGCAGCTAAATCAGAAAAATTAGGGAATGGGGAATAGATCAAAGTCTTTGATATCATCTCCGGTTAAACACTTGTCATATCTGTTGAGGCTGGTAAGGAGTGATGGGGTGGACATAATATAAGGACAATTAATTGTTTCTGAAAACTATCGCGCTTTGGAAATTTATGGGGCTGTGGCTGTAATTTACTTATGTTTAACTTTGATTTCCTCTCAATTTTTTAGTAAGTTAGAAATGTGGATGAATCCCAGTGGTAAAAATTTATAAATTCTCATGAGGTCATATCATGTCTGCCCAATCACTTACGATTACCCATTACCCATTACCACCCTCAACAGATATGATCAGTGTTAACGGGATATGATATTATCTTGACCTTTCACTGGTCATGGCAATTACCATAACTTACTTTATTTGTCAATAGTATATTTGTTCTACTAATCAAAGTACATTATTTGCTGAATAATTTTGCGCCAATTTACCCTTGAAAACCACTGCTAATTTGTAAAGTTTTGTATTTTTTTGAAAATTGATCTCTGAAATGACTATAAATAAAGACTTTTGTAGATCATCTTTCTCGTAGGGTGCAAAATTGACAGTATTATCCTAATTATGAAATTCTCAAGAATTATAGCAAATCGCCGAAAGTATTGCAAGCTCGTTACTAAATAAAAATTATTCTCAATTAATTATTAAGAAAATCTAAAGGAGAACTTTTCTAAGTTATGAATATTAAAAGTATTATTATTTTTATATAAGTTTTAATTATATTTGATGGTGATTTATCATCAATTCGGTCATACATAGTAAAAAAGAAAACAAAAGTTTTCAAGCATACTAGGAAAAGAGGATTTTATAGAGATTATTTAGAATAATATATGTATAAGCGTTTAAAATACGTTTCTACATGAGAGTTATTTACTTAACGTAAGTTACCAGTTAGGGAAAATGTGATCATCAGGATATCCAAAATTAAAGGATGAACAGGATGAAAACAGAAAATTACTCACCAATTACCGATTACTCATTACCAATTACCAGCTTCAACTAGATAATTAGCAACTTGAGTTACTTGTTTGCTTGTCTATAATCCCAAGGATTAGCAAATTTGCTATCACCCCAAATACCAATTCTTTGTTGTCGCGCTTTGGCCTCAGCTTGTTGTAAGATATTCTGACTGGGACATTTATTTAGATAGGGATGATATATTTTAGCCAAACCTTCATTTAATAATATTTGCTGTAAAAACGTGCCATCTTTTAAACGCACTTCGGCTATTTTTCTGCCATAATGATCGGTGTCTGTAATATTTAACTTGACACCATTGTCTGTTCGTTTAATCAGTTCCCTTATCCGTGTTTTTGCTTTCATACCCCAAGCAAACTGATTCACATCTTTACTAATTTTACTCCTCTTTTCTTGCTGAGAATGGGGTATTTCTGGAGCATCAATACAAGCAAACCGCACTGTCAAATTTTTACCATCTGCACTTTTTAATACCAATGTATCACCATCACTGACCCGTTCTACCAGATTATCCAGAGCGACAAAGGAGTGATCACAGGCTAGTAAACCAAAAGTCATCATCACTGCACCTAGTTTTAAACTTTGTTTCATAAAAATCAGCAGTATTCAGTATTTATGTCTATAAATTTTCTGTCTATGAGCTTCATATAATATTAAAGCAGCAGTAACCCCCACATTTAAAGATTCTACACCGGGGCTGAGGGGAATTTTCACCTGAATATCTGCCAAAGCGGCCAAATCTGTTGATAATCCTGCTCCTTCATTACCCAATAATATCAAACTAGGTTTACACCAGTCCACTTGCCAATAAGTCAAATCAGCATGAGGTGATGTAGCTACTATTTGCATTCCTGCTTGATGACTTTCCTGAATGGTAGCTTTCAAATCTTGACTAACAGCCATGTTTAAACGAAACCATTGACCAGCAGAAGCTCGTAAAACTTTGGGATGATCTAAGTCTACACTATCGGCGCTCAACCATAAACCTGATGCCCCAGCAGCGGAGGCTGTACGAATCATAGTTCCCAAATTACCAGGGTCTTGAACAGTTTCTAAGGCCAGGACTAAACCTGTGGCAGGAATTTTTCTAGGTTGTATAATTCGTTGAGCGATCGCTACTATACCATCAGGATTAACAGTTGTGGCCATTGCTGCTAAAACTTCTGGACTGACAATTTCTGTGCGATGGCAATGGACAGAAATAGCTTTCCATAATTGAGGATGGTTCATTTCCCATTGAGGAGTACAGCATACCGCATTTAACGGATAACCAACCGCACAAGCCTCCTGTAGTAAATGAGTTCCCTCCAATAAAAATAGCTGCTGTTTGTGCCTCTCCTTAGCGGAGTGTAACTTACGAACTTGCTTAACCAGGGGATTTTGTAAACTTGTTAACACAACTTTAGACTTGAGAGTAATCCCAAATTGAGATGCGGAACCCGGGACTTGAACCCGGAAGCCTTGCGGCACTAGAACCTGAATCTAGCGCGTCTGCCAATTCCGCCAGTTCCGCTGACATTCAATTTCATACATAGATTATGATTATGGCTTAACTGTTAGCATTTGTCAAGAAAAAAATTGGCAGAGGAAAAATTTTTTATCTTTTCGCCCAGATGTATTTTTGTAATTAACTTTCTTGACTGCATGATAAAATTTAACGATCTTGGCAATTGTTAATGTAAAATCAAAATCAACATCAAACCTTTATAATTACGTATTTTTTTGGAGGCAGGCTTATTAATTCTTCTAACAGCTTACCGGAGGTCAAGTCTTCACCCGACTCCTCGGTCTTGCAAATCTGTGGTGGACATCCTTTGGCAGGTCATGTCAAAATCAGCGGGGCGAAGAATTCCGCACTGGTAATCATGGCGGGAAGTTTACTATGTTCTGGTGATTGTCGCCTTCATAACGTTCCTTTATTAGCGGACGTAGATAGTATGGGACAAGTCCTATCAGCTTTAGGACTAGGTTTATGTAGAAAAGGTGATATTTTAGAGATTGATGCTCGTGAAATCACTACATATAAAGCCCCTTACGAACTTGTTACTCAACTACGAGCCAGCTTTTTTGCCATTGGGGCAATTTTAGCCCGGTTAGGAGTGGTGCAAATGCCACTGCCAGGGGGTTGTGCCATTGGGGCAAGACCGGTAGATTTGCACGTCCGGGGACTGCAAGCCATGGGTGCGGAGGTGCAAATTGAACATGGTATTTGTCATGCTCAAGTGACTGGAAATAAGGGCAGATTAAGTGGTGCGAAAATCTACTTAGATACTCCTAGTGTCGGAGCAACGGAAACTTTAATGATGGCTGCTACCCTAGCAGACGGGGAAACTATCCTAGAAAATGCCGCTAGAGAGCCAGAAGTAGTAGATTTAGCGAATTTCTGTAACTCCATGGGGGCGAAAATTCAAGGTGCAGGAACAAGTACAATTACTATAGTTGGTGTATCTGAATTACACTCTACAGATTATACTATTATCCCTGACCGCATTGAGGCTGGAACATTTTTAATCGCTGGAGCAATTACACGCTCTGAATTGCTTCTATCCCCAGTTGCACCTGATCATTTAATTCCCGTCATTGCTAAATTGCAGGAAATAGGTGTATCAATTATTGAGGAAGATCAGGATTGTTTGCGGATTTTGCCGACTAGAACCCTGAAAGCTATCAACATTGATACCTTGCCTCATCCCGGTTTTCCTACGGATATGCAAGCACCTTTTATGGCTTTACTGACTTTGGCAAAAGGCGATAGTATCATTAATGAATCAGTGTTTGAAAATCGCTTGCGTCATGCTTCTGAGTTAAATCGCTTGGGGGCTGATATTCGTGTCAAAGGTAACACTGCTTTTGTGCGCGGCGTACCAATGTTATCAGGCGCACCAGTGATAGGTACAGATTTAAGGGCTTCCGCAGCTTTGGTTTTAGCAGGGTTAGCAGCATCGGGAACAACTACTGTTCAAGGATTACAGCATTTAGATCGGGGTTATGACCGTCTTGACGTGAAGTTGCAACAATTAGGAGCAAAAATTATGCGTGTCAATAGAGCATATAAAGATGCAGATTGACCCAATTAAGATACTAAATTCTCAAGCTTTGTATTTACTAAGTAGGTGAAGGGAAAAACCAACATAAGTAACGAAAAGTAAAGTTGCCCAAAACCTCTTTCCTGTTCCCTACCCTAACAGACAACTTATTCAGCAAGCCCTACTAACTTCATGGCAATTGTTTTTACCTGTTCATGAAACAATGAAACAGCAGATTAATAACTTTCGCCATTGAGGTTTCTCAAAAGTCAGTTATTTGCTATAATTATATTCACTAATGAACTTCAATAAACTTGAAATAATTGGATATGATTGGGGTAGCAATTGTTGGTACAGGATTTGGTCAAAAAGTACACATTCCCGCATTTCAGGCACATCATAATACTGAAATTGTTGCTGTTTATCATCGAGATATTCATCAAGCCCAAACTATTGCCCAAAATCACAATATCCCCAATGCTAGTGATAATTTAGCAGAAATTCTGTCTTTAGATAATGTTGAAGCTGTAAGTATTTCTACACCACCATTTTTACACTATGAAATGGCCAAAGAAGTTTTAAAAGCCGGTAAACATCTTTTATTAGAAAAACCTGTCACTTTAAATGTCAATGAAGCTAAAGAATTGTATCAATTAGCAAAAAATCAAGGTATAATTGCTACTGTAGATTTTGAATTTCGATTTGTTCCTCAATGGCAATTTTTCGCTCAACTCCTAGCTAAAAATTATGTAGGGAATATTCGGTTAATTAAAATTGACTGGTTGGGTTCTTCTCGTGCTGATGTTTCTCGTCCTTGGAATTGGTACTCTTCTCAAGAAAAAGGTGGTGGTGTATTAGGCGCTTTAGGTTCTCATGCTTTTGATTATATTAACTGGTTGTTCGGTGCAGTGAAGAAATTAAACGCTCATTTAATTACTACTATTCCTGAAAGAACTAACCCCGTAACAGATGAATTACAATTAGTTGATAGTGATGATACTTGTTTATTATCTCTAGAGTTGGTTGATGGTACACCTGTCCAAATCTGTATAAGCGGGGTTATTCATGCACCTAGAACCCACTGGATAGAAGTATATGGAGATCAGGGAACTTTGGTTTTAGGTAGCAAAAATCAAAAAGATTACATTCATGGTTTTCAGCTTTGGAGTTCTCAACCGGGTGAACCTCTCAAAGAAGTAGCCATTCCCCCAACATTTCTCTTTCCTGAATATTACCATGATGGACGCATTTGCGCTTTCTTGCGTGTTGTAGATGAATGGGTGAAAGCAATTATTAACCATGAAGAAAATACACCTTCTTTAGCAGCAGGGGTATATTCCCAATTACTCATGGATTTATCCCACCAGTCTCATGATACAGGAAATTGGGTAAATGTGCCAAGTTTGGCAGATTTCTTGAATGATTAGAAAATATGACATCAATTGGACATTTATTTTTAGTTTACCACAAATCACAAATTATGAGATATTTCAGGCCTTGATGTCCAAAATAACAAAAGTAGGGGTAATTCATGACCCCTACTAGACATTCAAAAAGTTTACGGCTATTCTCTAGTCTCACTCAGGACTAACCAGCGGTTCGCGCTAAAAGAACTGGACAAGTAGAATTAACACGAACATAATCGGATAAAGAAGCGCCTATAAGACGATCTATATCAACAAAACTCTTAGCAATAGATGGTCTACGGTCTGGAGAACCAATTAATAATAAGTCTATATTCAACTCACTAGCCAAACGACAAATTTCTTCTCCCGGTTTACCACTGCTGGTAACACAACGCACTGCTACAGACTGCCTTTCTGCTTCAGCTAAAGCCATTCCTAACACAGAACTTCTTTCTGGTTTAAGATCAGTAAGACCTGATAATTTGCCACCTAAATCTGTGTTAATATTAGCTAGAACCAATTGTCCACCGACAACACCCCTCAGTACGAACAAAGCTAAATTTAAACATTTTTTGGCAGACTCAGAATTATCCATTGCTACCATAACGCGCTTAATGTTTTTGACATAAATATCATCTTTCACAAGCAACATGGGACGGGAAGACAATTGAAAAACGTACTGACTAACGGAATTAGATAAAATTGATTGTAACCGCTTCAGTCCTCGTGAACCCATAATAATCAAATCAGCATCCATTTCATCCGCGACTTGACAAACCACATCCTTGGGATCACCTTGACGTAAAATAGAAGAAACTTGGCTAGGATCTAAGTTTAAATACTGAATGGCCTTAGCTAGAATTTTGCCACCTTCTTCCCATTTATCAGTCATAACAGCAGCAGTGCTTTGTGGGGTAACAACGTGAAGAACCGTTACCTTCGCACCTTGAAATGAAGGCATTTCCTTCAAGTTTTTGAGCATTTCTTCCGCGTGTCCCAAACCGGAGACAGCCAGCAAAATTTTTTGGATCATTTTTACGTCTTTGTCGTGAGGGTTTGTGTGGTTTTTGCTGCTGGTATTAAGCCGTGGCTGCCCTACGCACGCTATTAGGGTATTTTTTTCTGACGTGCTGAACAACCAAGTTAAGTATTTAGGCGTAAATGAACCAATTAGCAGTAAAACTAATACCAACAAGCAACCATAGTGATCAAAATATAGTGATCAAGATTAAGTTTCTTTACGCCTAGTTACATGAAGTTACAACTAGGTTGCCTATTATTAAGCATACAGCTAATTGTGTCTGATAAAATTAATAAAATATGATAGTCAGTAGGCATCTCCAAAAATTAAATATCTGATTCTAAGAATGAATGAACCACGAAGGAGCGAAGAACACGAAGAAAAGAAGGTTTCAAAGATATTTTGCGTAAGTTATAGGAGTCTTGGGCTGCTGCTTTGATTTATTTACTCTCTATTTGATTATAAGCCTCATAAACTCCCTTTACATTATACCAATTTAAGAAAATTCGCGCTACTTCTAAAGCCAGTTGTGGTTTACCTAAATCAATTAACCATTGTAAAAATGGAGACATAGTTTTTTCATTTAAAAAACCATTTAAGGATAGAATACCCCATAATAAACGATGAAACCAAGTCATTTGAATCATCATTTTTACTTCCCAAGTAGGATGTTTTTGATAAAATAGAACTCCCATTCTTCCTCTTTGAATTTCCTGATCAATTAACTTAGGAATTTGTTGTAAACTAAATGGTGGATGCCAATGATAACCGACAGCTTGGGGACATTTAATTAGTTTTAAACCTAGATTTTTTAACCTGACACCTAATTCTAAGTCTTCCCAACCATAGAGTTGAAACCTATTATCAAATAACCCAGCTTTGACTAACCAATGTTTGGGAATAGCGACATTACCAGTAGCAAAGAACGCAGCAGAAAAATCCGTAATTTTATGAGGTTCTGCGGTGGGATTGGTAAAATTACAGGTATTAATTACAGCACCATAGGTAAAAAAGCTGTCGCTTCCTAATTTCTCTTTTCCTTGTATCAAAGCATTTGTATGAGCCTGGAGAAAATTCGGTAAAACCACTAAATCACTATCAATAAAAATAATTGTGTCACCACTGGCTTTTTCTATTCCTAAATTTCGCGCCGCAGCAGGTCCTGCATGATTCTGTTCAAAGCAGTAAACATGAGGAAGTTCGTATTTATGTAAAGCTAACCAATTTAAAGTATCATCTGTAGAACCATCATCTACTAATACGACTTCATAACCTTCTATGTGGTTTTCTGTGCTAAACTGCTGTACTTCTAAAGCCCGGAGACACTTTTCTAAAATTGGTAAACGATTATAAGTGGGTATAACAATACTTAAAAACACAGTTTTACCTAAAATACTATTGCTGATATTCAGGATAAAATAAATATAGCAAAGTTGCTGTTGCACAAAAAATATGCGTTGAGTAAGTCGGATATAATAATGACTCATTCTTTGTTTTCCTGAGTGGAGAAATTCATGGGTCGCGCCAAAAAAGTCGTTTTAGCATATTCTGGTGGAGTTGATACTTCTGTTTGTATTCCCTATTTAAAGCAAGAGTGGGGAGTAGAAGAGGTGATTACTTTAGCAGCAGATTTAGGACAGGGAGATGAATTAGAGCCAATTCGAGAAAAAGCCCTGAAATCAGGTGCAAGTGAGTCCTTAGTAGCGGATGTTAAGGATATATTTATTCAAGAATACGCATTTCCCGCTATTCAGGCTAACGCTCTTTATGAAAACCGCTATCCTCTTGGTACAGCCCTAGCTCGACCTTTGATTGCTAAGATATTGGTAGCAGCGGCTGAAAAATACGGTGCGGATGCTATTGCTCACGGTTGTACTGGTAAAGGCAATGATCAAGTACGCTTTGATATTTCCTGTACAGCTTTAAATCCTAATCTGAAAATATTAGCACCAGCTAGAGAATGGGGCATGAGTCGAGAGCAAACCATTGCTTATGGTGAGAAATGTGGCATTCCTGCACCAGTGAAAAAATCCTCTCCCTTCAGTATAGATAAAAACTTACTTGGTCGCAGTATTGAAGCTGGTACGTTAGAGGACCCAGCAAAGGAACCACCGGAAGAAATCTATGAAATGACCAAAGCCATAGCTGATACTCCCAACGAGCCGGAATATCTAGAAATTGGCTTCCAAAAAGGACTTCCTACCACCATTAACGGGACAGCAAAAAACCCGGTTGAGCTAATTGAACAACTCAATAAAATCGTGGGAAATCATGGTATTGGCCGCATTGACATGATTGAAAACCGCTTAATCGGGATTAAATCACGGGAAATCTATGAGTCACCAGCAATGGTAGTTTTAATTAATGCTCACCGTGACTTAGAAAGTCTGACTTTAACAGCAGATGTTAGTCAATACAAACGAGGTATAGAAGAAACCTATACTAAACTAGTATATAATGGACTTTGGTATAGTCCTCTTAAAAATGCCTTAGATGCTTTTATTCAACAAACACAAGAGAGAGTTTCTGGTGTAGTGCGTTTAAAGCTATTTAAAGGTAATGCTATAATTGTGGGTCGTTGGAGCGATAATACTCTATATACACCTGATTTAGCAACTTATGGCGCAGAAGATCAATTTGATCACAAAGCTGCGGAAGGTTTTATCTACGTTTGGGGACTACCTACCCGCATTTGGGCGCAAGGTAATAAGTAGTAACATATAGGGTGTAGGGTGTAGGGAATAATTAACTATTCTATTCATCACCCGTCACCACATCAGCACTGACGCAACTGGTCTAATATTCTAGATTGTACTGAGAACTAAAGCTGTAACACAAAAGTATTGTATGATATTTTTTTGTGACATTTGTGTAAGTCCTAAGAATTTTCAAAAAAGGCTTCTAAGTAAATAAGATACAGTAGTGCCCAAGCCCAAAATTTCATGCTGTTAATTAGGTGGGAAATAACCACCTAATTATTATTTACAAAATCTAGAAAATATCAGTTATTCAACTGTCACTGACTTAGCTAAATTTCTCGGTTGATCTACATCTAAACCTCGCCGGGCGGCAATATGATAAGCTAGTAATTGCAACGGTATAACTGTGAGAATAGGAGAGAGAATTTCCTCCACTGGGGGAACAGGAATTAAATCATTAAAAATTTCCGTCACTTCATCATCTTTAACAGATGTTACCCCAATTAATCGGGAATCTCTGGCTTTTGCTTCTTGAGCATTAGAAATCACCTTTTCATATACATTACCAGGAACAGCGATCGCTACCACAGGAACTTTAGCATCTAATAACGCAATTGGTCCATGTTTCATTTCCCCCGCTGGATAACCCTCTGCATGAATATAGCTAATTTCCTTTAATTTTAAAGCCCCTTCTAAGGCAATGGGAAAATTAATTCCTCTCCCAATAAAGATAAAATCTTTTGTTTCTGAAAAATCATGTACCAAATGTTCAATATAACGTTCTTGAGTTTCTAAAATCGCTTCAATTTCCCCTGGTAATTCCCGTAAACCCGTGACAATTTCCTCAAATCTCAAGTCACTAATTTGATGACGACGATAAGCTAAATCTAGCGCCAAAGCATAAAAAGCCATCAATTGCGCTACAAAAGTTTTTGTTGCGGCCACACCAATTTCAATTCCCCCATGAGTATTAATAATATTTGCAACCATATTACCCAAACTACTCTCCGGGCGATTCGTGATACCTAAAAGTCTCGCTTGATACTTAGCATCTTTTCCCTGTCTTCTTTCCTTTTCCATAGACAAAGCGGCCAAAGTATCAGCAGTTTCTCCCGACTGAGTTACGCCAATAGTCAGAGTATTAGGCGTTAGTGGTGATGGTGCATAGCGAAATTCAGAAGCATATTGTACCTGAGTGGGAATTTGTGCCAATTCCTCTATTAAGTATTTACCCACTAATGCCGCGTGCCAACTTGTACCACAAGCTACAATTTGAATCTGTTCTATATCTGCGTAAAATTCGCTACTTAAACCCAATTCTACCCGTGATTGTTCAGTATTTTCCCTCTCTTCCGTAGAAAAATAAGCCTCCAAACAATCCCGTACTACCCCCGGTTGCTCATAGATTTCCTTGAGCATAAAATGTTTGAATCCCTGCTTTTCCACCATCATAGGATTCCAGTTCAGGGTGCGAGGATGCTTTTTCAAGCGGTGTCCAGCGAAGTTATACACTTCCACCCCTAAAGGAGTCAAACGAGCGATTTCCCCGTTTTCTAGGGGCAATACAGCGCGGGTATGGGGAACAATTGCTGGGGTATCTGAAGCACAGAAAAACTCACCTTGGCCAAAACCAATCACTAAAGGTGCTTGTTGACGAACTACAATCATTTCATCAGGGTAGTCAGCAGAAATAACAGCGATCGCATAAGCCCCCTCTAACTTACTTACAGCTTCCTGGACTGCATCTAAAAATACATAAGCAGAACTTTTATTATCAGAAGAATGCTTTAAACATTCAGCAATTAAATGGGGAATGACTTCTGTATCTGTTTCCGAACGGAATGTGTGACCTAAAGCTTTTAAATATTCTCGTAACTCTCGATAATTCTCAACAATGCCATTTTGCACTACCGCTACCCGCAGAGCCGTGTCTAAATGAGGATGAGCATTGTACTCTTCCGGTTTACCATGAGTTGCCCAGCGAGTGTGACCAATACCAATTTGGGCAGGATTTTCCATTTGTTCTAGTTTAGAACGCAAGTTGAGTAATTTACCCTTAGCCCGCACACAATGCACGTCACCTTCCAAAATAGTGGCAATTCCTGCCGAGTCGTAACCCCTATATTCTAACTTCTCCAGACCAGCCAGTAAAATATTTGTCGCGGACTGAGTGCCTATATATCCAACTATTCCACACATTGCTTAAACCACTCCAATTACAGGATGATTAAATTTTAAGTATAGTTGCTGGGATAGTTCAGCCACTTTAGCAGATAAGAGCAAATTAGTAATTGGTAATTGGTAATGGGTAATTGGTAATTGGTAATTGGTAATGGGTAATAGGTAATAGGTAATGGGTAATGGGTAACTTCTTTACTTCACCTCTTCCTGACAACTGAC
>JBJUHT010000072.1:0-7464 GCA_046070105.1 Dolichospermum sp. | reverse complement strand
GTTCCTGCGGTGGCAATTCCTGTATAATCTGTGCCTATTGTGGCAGTTCCGCCGACGGTGTAGTTGACGGTGAGGGCATTTGTTGTAACTCCCGTGCGGGTGAAGGTGTAGATGAGGTTTGGTGTGCCGTCTTCTGTAACTGTGTTGGGAGAAACCGCTAGGGTGATGGAGGGGAGAGTATCATCATTGGTAATTGTTCCCGTGACTGCATTTGTTGTCCCAATGGTGTAACCTGTTCCAGATGCTAGGGTTAAGATGACTGTTTCATCACTTTCTACTGTGGTATCAGCAGTAGGGTTAACCGTAACTGTAGCAGTGGATGACCCTGCGGCAAAGGTGACGGTTTTGGTGGTTCCTGCGGTGGCAATTCCTGTATAATCTGTGCTTATTGTGGCAGTTCCGCCGACGGTGTAGTTGACGGTGAGGGCATTTGTCGTGACTCCCGTGCGGGTGAAGGTGTAGATGAGGTTGGGTGTGCCGTCTTCTGTGACACTGGTGGGAGAGACGGCGAGGGTAACAGTGGTATCGTCATTGGTAATTGTTCCCGTTGCAGTTGCATTGGTGATTGTCGCACCATTGGTAGGATTGGATAGGGTGACGGTAAAGCTTTCATCCGGTTCAACTGTGGTGTCTCCACTGACGTTAACCGTAATCACCTTAGATGTTTCATTCGCAGCAAAAGTAACGATTCCCGACGGTAAAGTTCCACCAAAGTCATCAGCATTAATGCTTGTACCCGTTACAGCCCAGTTAACGGCATTTGTTTCTGTGGTTGTACCAGATCTCGTGACTGTGAAATTAAAGGCCTTGTTGCCCGAATTTCCTTCGGTTTGAGTGACATTTGTGGGGGTAATGGCTAGACTAGGAGGAACATAACCAACTGCAAGTCCATTGAATTTGAGACTAGCAACTCCTGTGTCCGTTTGCGGAGTGATTAAATAGCGTCGATCATCAGATAGGAATTGCAACTTGCTATTGATGTCATAAGGATTAACCACTTCCCAGGTTTTTCCTGCATCAAAAGAAGTTTCTAGTTTAAATGCAGCAGTGTCAAAATCAACAATTTCCAAAAATTGATCTCGTTTTATTCCTTGAGGGATAAGTTCAAAAGATTTCTGTTTTGGTTGGACTGTAAAATTAAAGCTCTGGCTCGTGTTTTGGTAGGTGAAATTATTTGCTTGGTATTGAATATTGAGAGCAAAGTTTTCTGAGTAACTTTCAACTCGTTCTCCGACATCAATACCTTTATTTTTAGCTTCTGTGATTTTCTGCTCTCGCAAAATATCAATCTTGTCTTGAAACTGAGTGAAAGTTTCGGTAATTGTTCCAGCTTTTAAATCTTTTACCAAATCTTTTTGAAAAAGCTTTATATCTCCACCATATTCATTAGAGCGGGTGAGAAAATGCTCAAAAAATTGAATAGCATCACCATGAGAATCCTTGAGATAAAATTTATTCATCTCCGATGTAAATTCAACATCTATATGGCCTAAATCGTTCTTACTTGTGCCATAGTGTCCGAGATTAATAAGACTACTTGTAGCTTTTTGCAGGACACTATCATTAGTGAAATTGCTACGAACAACCGTGACAGAATCCGCATCAGAAATATCCAGTTTGTCACGAAGATCGGTAATTTGTAAACCACGAAATTTCTGATCAAAAGAAGGACCAGCAGGATCAAGCGCGATAATTTCTTTGATTTTTTGACCTGATGATTCCGCAATTGTACGACCAGCTACACCAATAACATGAGCGCCTAAACTATGACCAAGCAAATGAATATTTTTAGGATCAATTCCTTGATTTAGGAGATAGTTCCCTAATGCTTCACCAACCAATTTAGTGTTTTCTGCTGCTCCACGATAAATCCCATCATCAAAAGGAGTTAAGAAAGACCCAGTTAACTCACTCCAATCCACAATAACAAAATTGGCATCACCAACATTTTTTTGTAATAGGAAACTGGTATCAGTTAGCCAATCTGAACCAGAATCTGTAAGATATCCCCCAACAATGACATAGGTTGGTTTATTAGGATTAACTTGACCGTTTAATGCTATAAAATAAACATCTTGTTCGCCATTATTAGTCTTTAATTTGGCGGTTTCTACAGTTTCAAAAGCCAGGGTTTCCAACACTTTTTTGTTGATAGCTTTCTGACTTGTTTTGAAAAATTCATGACGTTGCAAAACATCATCAACTGTTGTTACCCATGTTTTGAAATCAGATTCTTTAATGGCATTAGCAATACTAAAACCAACATCTCCAACGGCATCAATAATGTTGACTTTTTTGGCAAATTTTCCAGATTCAACATCAGAAATAGAACGCATTGAACTGATGGCGATTACTGTGTTGAAAATATTAGAAGAAGCTGTTAACCAATCTCCTTCTTGAATAGCTTGAATTGAATTGTTGACCAGTCCAGGTATTTTTTTAAATTCTTTAATGAAATCGTCACTCAGACCAGCTTTGCCTGCTAGATCAAAACCCTCAATTGCCATAGAAGTTAAGCCACCAATGCCATCAATAAATGCCCCAAGTGCATCTCCAGATTGGGCGTATTTTAAGGTTTTATAACTTGAGTCAACAATGGATTGAAACTGGGAAATATTGTCTTTCAGTGCAGATGAAATATTCATATCTCCCACATACATGGCGACTGCATTTATGGCGTTATATAATGCTCCAGACCAGTCTCCTTTGTAAGCTGCTGTCACTGCATTATTAACTGCTTTGGCAACTGCTAAACCTATTCTAATACTTTTAAGAGCAGCATCGGTAAGCGCAATTAATCCCGCAGAAGAACCCGCTGTTACTACCACACTAGCGATCGCTAAAAGTGTACCTTGACTTTCCAATAAGAAGTCAATAAAAGTTTTCTGCCTTGCTTCGCGTTCAAGTTGACGTTGTTCAAGGACATCATTCAGCATCGTCCTGGCTTTTTTAGCCGTTTCTGTAGAGATAGAATTTGCATTTTGAGCCAGACGAACCTCTGCAAAAATCTGTAATAGCTCATTGCTAATAACCGATTTATCTTCTAAGAAATCATTACGGGTTTCAATGGCTGTTAGTAGTTGATCAACAGCAGTTTTTAAATCAGTTTGTGCGGTATCTAGTAAGTCTTGATCGTCTTGTGCTTCTTCAAGAATTCGATCAAGTTCCTGTTGATAGGTTTTATTTTGCTCAACTAATTTATTAGTCACCACCGATAATTGCTCTTCAATTTGTGCTGCTTCTTCTCCTTGCAGCGCACTTTCAATATTGCCAGTTACTTCCGTCAATAAAGTAAGTAATTCTTGAGGAATTTCAGGATTTGTTTGCAAATTATTCAGTTGCTCTTGCAAGTCAATAATATCTGCTTGATGATTTGTACTTTCAACGATGGGATTAATTTCTAGTCCCAATTCACGTCCAATTTTAATCAAAGAATCTTGTAAAGCAGAATAGGCATCCTGTTTTTGATAAACTTCAATTTTGGTTATTAATTGCTGTTTCTGATAGGATTTTGCCAGAGCATCTAGATATAATTGTTGTCGGAGAGATTCATTAATCTCTTTAGAGAAACTCTCTGCATATTGCTGTTCTAGCTTTGCCAAATCACCATTTAATGTTTGAACTTGAATCAAGTTATTGATGACGATTTGGGTCGGTTCTTGTAACGCTTGTAGGGTTTCTTTGCGAGCTTGTAATTCATCAAGAGTCTGACGTTGAACATCACTAGCTTGTTCTAAATTACCAATTGTTGCCAATAAGTTATTGTATTCAATTTGTGCTTGTTGAATTTCACTTTCAATTAATGTTTTTTGTCCTTCTGCGTGTTTGATAACTGTTCCAGCATAGTCTGCATTGGCTTCAGATTCCCGTTTTAAAGCACGGTTTTCCATAAGTGTTTTACGGAAATAATTAGCTAATTTACGGTCTGCTTCTGTCGCAATACCACCACTCCAGAAATTTCCAGTATCCGTCATTAAATCGCTGAAATCTTGGAAATAAATGTCAGCAGCTACTGCTAAACCGCGTAATTTTGCCGTTTCTAAAAGTTGTTTAGCGCGAATTTCGCCATTTGCAACCATTTTCTCCAGTAGTTTAATTATTTCTGGAGATTTATCGTTAATTTCATCTAAGGATTCTTTGGCTTTTTCAAAAGAATCCTTGCGGTCATTGAAGTTAGCAATTAAATCCTGTAAAGTTTTATGGGAATCTTGAACTGCTTTCAAGTGTTCATCATTCAGACTATTGAGATAAATGGAAAATTGAGTGAGGTTTTGGGTTAAAACCGTACTACTATCTAAGGCATCTTCTGCAAAGCTTTGTAAATCTCGTAAAGTTGTTTTTGCTCGATCTAATTGCTGATTTAATAGCGTAAATTCTTTGCCACCATTATCAAAATAAGCGTCAACTAATTCTAGCTCTTGTAATAAGAACTTCTCCTGTGCGTCTAAGGCTTCTCTATGTTCTTTAAGTGCTTCCAAACGATCTTGTAAAATGGTTTCATTGTATCGAAGATAGTTTGAAGCGTCTTTGAGAAGATTCTGCGTAATAGAGTTAATTGAATTATTATTTCCAGAACGGAGGAAATCATATAGTTGCTTTCTGACTACACTTACACTTTCTAACTCAACTTCTAAACTTTGATATTTGAGAGTAACCCAATCACGAGAAGTGTCAATATCACTGAGAATAGCCAGATTTTGCCCGCGATATTCAGCTTTTAAAGGAATCACTTCGTCGTAAACTTTTTGTAATTCACCGACACTATTTTTGAAAGTATCCCACTGCTGTTTCACGCTGTTATAGGCATTTTCTGTTTTTACCTGAGCGTTAGTAAGTTGAGTGTTTAAAGTGGGTAAAAGCAATTCAAATTCATTAACTGCTTGTTGATATTCTGGTGTTTGTTTATTAGCAATATTGATCCGATTAATGCTGGATTGTAATTGCTTTAATAAACCTTCTAAAACATCAGCTTGTTGATTGGCTTGTCCCCACAATTGATTAATAGTGCTGGCTTGGTTGCGTTGGTTTAATAAATCACTAGCAACTGCCGTCGAAGTAGAATTTGTACTTGGTTGTCCCAATATTTCCAATGCTTGTTGACGAGCATCTTTTGATTGTGCAGTGAATTTTTCATAATACAGCCAGTAGGTATTGATATGAGTAATTTCCACTGAAACTGACTTTTTACCAAATAATCCCCTGGTGAAAGTTTCACGGGTTTCTGTCCATCTCTCTCCATCAGGAATTTTTACACCAAGCTGGTTGGCAAATTTTTGTTTTAGATCATTATGTTTTTGCAGATATTCAGCAGCCACTGATTGATAAAACTCTGCTGTTTTGAAATGAGCATTAGCAGAGGCTTGTCGCCAATTAATGTCGCTTTCTAATTCATTTAAGGTTTGTTGACTTTCGCGGTAGTTTTGACGAATTTCTGTTAAGAGTTCAGCAGTGGTTAATTGACTAATTCCAGCGATATTTAACGCTTTTGTAAAGGCAGTTTCGACGGATGCGATCGCACTAACAATAGATTGATAATTCTGACTTTTTTCAAGTAAAGTTATTAAATTATCATCAGCCTGTTGAAGTTGTTTTTCAATCTGCAAACGTTCAACCGTAGTGGCATTAAAATCAAGTTCAATAATCCCTTGGAATTTCTCTTGATTATTAGCCGCTTTCCATAGGCCAAACTGATTCATAAAGGCATAGTCTTTACCATTGCCATTAGTGCGATCGCTCCAGTTTTCAAAATCATCAACTTGACCATCAACCCATTGCCATTTACCTTCTTTATCCTTATCACTATAGCCAATCCAATAGTTAGCTTGATTATTTGCCGTACCATCAGCATTAAGACCAAAAATCCGTTTTAAAAATTGTTGTTCTCCAAGTCCATTAATAGTGACAAGATTCCCCCCAACAGATTTAGCAAAATCTTGAATTTCCTGCCATGTTCCCGCTTGTGGACTGAGGAAATAACGATTTTCCAGATTTTTAGTGTTAATTTCTCCACTAACAATTAGATCTTTAATTGTTACATTTTCTTGGACTTCTATTCCCTCTTTTTGGCTAATTTTTGCTTCTTCATTGCTACGAGCTTTGTACAAAATTGCTGCATCTAACAAAGCAACTTCTTTTTCACTTATCTCAATTAATTGTGCTTCAAGCTCACTGTTTTTACTTTCAAAATTGGAAAGTTCTGTACTTAACGATGTAAGTTGTTGAATGCTTTGTTTGGCATTATTAAGACTTTGAACAGTCGCGCTATCAAGATTTGCAGTAGTGATTAAATTCTGGATAAAGCTGGTTAATTGAGTGATTCCTTTGGTTAAATTATCAACACTCAAATTGTTTTTTTCTAGTAATTCTTGGATTTGAATAAATTTCAGAGCTTGATCGGAGAATGCTAATTCTTTACTAATGCCAGCAATTTTGTCATTTAAGCTATTTTGAGAGCTAATTTTTTGCTTAAATGAAGCGATCGCATTTTTGACAGAAGTAACACTATCATTAATCGCACCTAGACGTTGTTCTAAAACAGTTTGGATGTCAATTTTTGCGTCCAAATCGCCACTAGCTCGTAGATAATTACCCAAAGTTTTTGGCAGTTTAAATTCAAACGCTTTGAAGAGTGCCTGAGAACTTTCTGCCAATTTTGTCAAATTTCCATCAATGTATTTATTTGCCTGATCAACTTCTTTGAGAATTGTTTTTTGCTTTTCAATATCTTCATTCACTTCTGCATGGATAACTATTTTCAAATCTATAACATCGGAGCGGGAAATTTGACTATTACGAGTTACAAGATCGGCTTTTTCGGCAATATCAATACGACTTTGAATCGTCTCAATAACTTCTGCAAGATTCTCCTGTTGAATGAGACTACGAAGACGATAATCAAATTGAATTTCTTCGACTTCTTTCTGTGCTTCTTTATGAGCTTTATCAAAATCAGTGATAACTTCAGGATATTGCTTGTTAATGTATGCACCAAGCTCTGATTTTTGATTTGTCAGAAGTTGTTGAAAATTCTTGATAAACTCCTGAACTAACTTAGGAGCATTATTAATGCTTGTGTTATTGACTGTATTTCGTAAACTATCAAGGGAAGGATTAAGCGAGTTGAGAAGAGTGTTTCCTCCATTAATTTCGCCATAGAATTTACCAACTGCTGGCTCGATAACTTCTGTGAAGAAATTAATATCTTGCTCCGTAACTAACAATCCCAAACTTAATAACGACTCACCCAATGATGCTTGGGAAGTCAACGAAATATCAATATCGTTAAATTCCCCTTTCAGCGTTGCAAGTTTTTGGAAAAAGACATTAGATAGGTTCAATAAAGCTTGAGTAGACTTTGTAATATCCGTTGCCAAGCTATTGATTTGAGATGTATTGCTACTGATTTCACTATTTTTATTGGGAATTAACGTATTTGTTAACTCAGCTATGCGACTGTTCGTGGAC
>JBJUHT010000071.1:0-7380 GCA_046070105.1 Dolichospermum sp. | reverse complement strand
ATTAATACTGCTAAAGCCATAGCCAAAGCAATACCCCGTTCAGCAGGAGAAATAGGTGGTTGTGGTTGTGGTCGTGTCACAGTAGATCCGCGTGTTTGTGATGGTTCTATTCTCTCACGATTTTGGCGTTTTTGTCTTTCTGCTTCTGATTCAATGCCATTTAGCACTTCTCGCGCATTAAATGTTCTTGTTAGTCCTTCGGGAATGAAGTCTAAATTTTCTTCTGCATAAGCCAGTAAATTTTCATAATCTGCAAATATACCAGGATGTCGGGGAATTGGTACTTTTTCTTTCGCTTCTAAATGAATAGTTTGACGAATACTATCAAACTGAGAACGAATCATTGAGAGTAAATCTCTGCGTGTGAAATCACTACCACTAATAAAAATAAAGATCTTGCGGTCTTCTTGATCACTTTTTACTAATGCTCGATTGTTGTCAGATTTTAATACAATACCACTTCGCCACCAAGTTTTTTTATCTGCTAGATGGTGCATTCTCACAATAAAACGGGAAATAATGCTGCTAGGTAAAATATTATAATGATATTGAAAAGCCAGAACATTCTCCCATTCCCCAGTTGCAGGTTCTTCTTTTGGTAACAAGTCAGGAATGAGATATTTATCTTTATCATCCAAAGGAAAACAGAGTTCAAACCTCTCCATCATTTTGATAATAAATTCTGGCTTATCGTCGGGATATTTAGAATCATCTAAAATTCTTTTTAGTTCTTGAAGTGTCAACATACCCCGATATTCAGTCAGTAATAAATTGTCATTGAGAATTTTATAAACACCGTTTGTTACCCATTCTGGATTAAGCACCGGAATATTATTTAAGCCAAAATCATCTCTAAAATTGAGAACAATACCCAATTGATGCAGCAATTCCATTAAAGTAGATTGTTTAAGTGTTTCATTAATTTCTTCATTCTGGCAAATAGCTTCATATTCATGATAAAGAATATAGTCCTTTTTTATCTCCTCCAAATGGGTTTTTACCCGAAACCAACTTTTAGGTAAAAGGTCGTTAATGCCTTCTAACTTAGCAAGTTCCTGTTTAATAATTTTTAATAATGTTTCTCTACCCTCCCCAGTTTGACAAGAAATAGAAACTATAGCTTTAATATTTTTGTATTTGTTGCGTAAGCCAGGTTGATCAATATCTAAAGGATGCTCATCAATTTTATTACCAACTAAAATAATGGGGGAATCACCGCCAAAACTCTGAATAATTTTTAGCCAATATTCTAATCTATTTTGTTGTTCATCCTCACGGGCATTAATTACCAGCAAGTAAAGGCTGCGTTTAGTGAGAAAAAATTGGTGGGTAGCGTGCATGATTTCCTGTCCACCAAAATCCCATATATTTAGTCGAATGGTTTGCTGATTAACTTCTAAACGCCAATTTTCAATATTGATGCCGTTGGTTTTGCTTTCGTTGGCATCAAATGTATTTTTAATCAGTCGTTTAACTAGGGAAGTTTTACCCACAGTTCCTTGACCAACTAGCAATACCTTAGCTTCATTGAGGGGTTGTCGCTCCTCGGTTTGCACAGAGAAATAGTAGGTGAGAATCTCTGACGGTTTACCTAAGCTATACCAACTGCTCCCTAAAATTTCTGGGGGAATATTTAGTTGATTTCCTCGTAAATCGAGTTTTTCGAGTTGAGATAATTGTTTAATGGCTTCTGGCAATGTTGTCAGTTGATTGTTACTGAGGTAAAGCAGGCTCAGATTGGAGAGTTGGGCAATGGCTTCTGGCAATGTTGTCAGTTGATTGTTTCTGAGGTCTAATGTAGTTTCTTTGTTTCTAGCAGCTTTTTCGATGATTTGCAGCAGTTCTTGATCAGTCATGGCTAGACACCAACTCAGAAGAAAAAAGATTAGTATAAATCATATAGCATTTCCTAGTCTAATTAACTACAAAATTATCTGTGTTTATCCGCGTCCATCTGCGTTTAATTATTTTCGGTTTAATATATAGTAATTAAATGACTCTTACGATCATCTCTTCAACTAACCGACTCTTGGGCTTCCTGATACAATCTTTTAGCTATCCGAAATAATTCATGGCCTGTGTGTAAATAACGTTCGTCATAGCTTAATGGGAAATAAGCTAACTCTTCAATTCCCTCCCCTATTTGACTCATACAGTAGTAAATGTGTGCTGCTGCTGCTGCAAAATTAACAGGATTTGGTAAAGAACGAAACTTGATTTGAGCGTCTTTTAAGTCTTCTCTACAGGATTCTAAATAATCTTGAAATTCGTCTAAAAGAGCATCATCAAAAGGATCTGCCGCTAATTCTTCAATTTGTTCTTTTAAAGAATTGAGAATTGTTCCCAGTATCCGATTTACTGGTTTATAAACTAGTTTTAACCATTCTTCAATGTTCTCATCAACATCTTTTCTAACTTTTCTAGTTGCTTTATAATGCTCTTGGGCAGATTCTGAGCGTTTTTGGCGAGTATAATGGGAATTTTTCTGACTATAGCGCAGTTCTTGATCATAATTAAGACGACTTTTGCTGTCACTTAAGACTTCATAAGCAGCATTAACACGAATAATTCCTTCATTGTCTGTTATCTCTTGATTAATGTCAGGATGGAAAATCTTGACCAAACGACGATAGGCTTGTTTGATCTCCGCTTGGCTGGCATTATTACTGACTTTTAAAGTATCGTAATGGTTGAAATCGGACATGAATCCAATAGGTTGTTAATTGACATTAGTTACTGTTTTCTATATCTTGGAATAAAGGTGTACTTAAGTATCTCTCACCGAAACTAGGCTGAATCATCACAATTAACCGCTCTCGATTTTCTGGACGTTGGCCTACACGAATGGCTGCACAAAGGGCTGCACCGGTGGAAATTCCCGATAATAATCCTTCTTCCCTAGCTAATTTACGACTATAGGCGATCGCCTCCTCATCAGTAACCGTAATTACCTCATCAATTAATTCTACTTTTAATACTTGAGGAATAAAACCTGCCCCAATCCCTTGAATTTTGTGAGGACCAGGTTTACCACCAGATAATATAGGGCTACTAGCTGGTTCTACCGCTACACTGGTAAAACTCGGCTTCCGTTTTTTAATGACTTCCGACACCCCAGTAATAGTACCACCTGTCCCCACTCCCGCCACAACTATATCTACCTGACCATCGGTATCTGACCAAATTTCTTCTGCCGTAGTTTCTCGGTGAATTTGGGCATTAGCCGGGTTACGAAATTGCTGTAACATATAAGAATACGGTGTTTTATCCACTATCTCCTGGGCCCGACGAATCGCCCCATTCATCCCCGCAATTCCCGGCGTGAGTTCCAATTCTGCCCCATAAGCCCTTAACATTGCTCGCCGTTCCGCGCTCATAGTTTCCGGCATGGTTAAAATTAATTTATACCCCATTGCCGCTGCCGCCATCGCCAAAGCAATACCCGTATTTCCCGATGTTGGCTCTACTAAAATCGTCTTCCCCGGAGCGATTAATCCTTCTTGCTCCGCAGCATTAATCATACTTAACCCAATCCGGTCTTTTACTGATGATGATGGGTTCATACTTTCCAATTTCACCACAATTTTCGCCACACAACCCAATTCTTGAGGAATCCGGTTTAACTGTACTAAAGGTGTCCGTCCCACCAATTCCGTAATATTTTTGACAATTCCCATGATAAATTACCAGATGCTTAAATGTAGTACATGATATCCAACTGCTTTCGGGAATCTCGTTTTTCACAAAGATCCTGAAGTGAATAGTTTTGTAACACTGAATTTGCGGCTTGACGTGCTTCTTGCCAAATTTCCGTTACCACAGTATGATCTAAACTTGTGGGATGAGAATCTTGATCACCAGTCTGCACGTCCAAACCTTCCAAACATTCTAAGATATCAAAGATACTAATTTTCCGAGGTTCTCGTGCTAATAAATAACCGCCTTTTGAACCCCGTTGACTTTTCACTATACCCCCACGCCGCAAACTTGCTAAGAGTTGTTCTAAATAACGATCAGGTATCTTTTGTTGCATAGCGATTTGCCGAATTTGCATCGGTTCACCGTTTTCGTAATGAGTAGCCATTTCTAATAACGCCAAAATTGCGTATTCAGATTTACATGATAGTTCCACAAGCAGTAATCCAAGATGAAAGTTGAAGCATGAAGATGACAAAATCTGACACTTCATCTCTTTTTCAGTATACTCCCGTTCTCCACTGGGGTTTTTATTGCCCATAAAAAACCCCACCTCATGGCAGGGTAAAATAATTTTGGCATTGCTAAATTAAGGTCTGAAAATCAAAAATTCCATTTCTCAAACTCTTAGTTTTCGCGCCTTAGCACCTTAGCGTCAGAAAAATTCATATTTCTGCTCACTAGTGCCTAATTTTTTAAATTACAGCAGTTCTTATTATTATGAAGTACAAATATTCAGGATAAAACTCCTGTGGGTCGGGTATCCTCCCCGCATAAGCTGTACCTCACCCAATCTGAACTTGCTGTATCAGCAGATTTTTAACAGTTTAGAAACTGAAAGTTGTTCTCAGCGTACCGATAAAGGCATCATTACTATTAGTAGTCTGTCCTGGAGATGTTACCCAAATCACCCCAGGAGTGACAGAAATATTGTCTGAAACCTGATATTTGTAAAAGCCTTCCACTTGGTATGGTGTCTGACTAGCACCCGCGCTGAGTGAATAAGGTTGAGCACCACCAAAAATACCCAAAACGTTACCCTTTTTACCAAAATCAGGTAAAGCTAAACCCGCTCCATAACTCCAAGCTTCTCTACTAACACCAGTACCTTCGGGAATAACATCATGGTAGGAAACGAAACCACTCAGAGACAATTTCTGGCTGGGCTTGATAGCAGCAGAAATCCCATAGGAGTTACTAGAGCTAGGACCTGCTACATTTGGAGTATTAGCCTGTGAAGTACCTACTAAAGCTTTACCACCATTAAGTGCTGAATCAAATAAGGTGCTACCCGACTTTTGATAACCATGGACATAGGTAGCAGCCAGCGCAACACGATTACCAAGGTTAAAGTTTAACTGACCTAAAGCCGCATAATTACCATCAAACAAGCCATTACTGGGGGTAGAATCATTAGCATTTGCTGCTAAGTAACCTAATGTTAATGAACTTGGTTTTAAGGAATTATTACCCTTTCCAAAGGGTACATTCAGCGCAATACCAGAACCACCACCAATGCGATAAATCGGATTTTCAGACGCAAAAGTCGTTAAAGCACCCTTACCACCATCTGTTTTATCAAAGAAGTAAGGATTATTAACAGCCGCATAATCGCTATGTTGTCCACCACTAGCCGCTAGATAAACTCTCGCTGGACCTACAGGTGCTTCATAAGTCAACTTATCAATTCTTACGCTATTATTATCGCTACTACCAACTTCAAAGATTTGCTTACCAACTGCATTAGATCCCGGATTTATAGCAGCATTCTTAGAACCACTTATTGGAACATCAGCATTATCTCGGAAATCCAAAGCTGTCGCATTACCAGCAGACAACCGAGTTGTTAGCATATCCCTACCTGTAAAGCTGGTTTCCAAGCCTAAACGCACTCTGTTTTGCAAAACCGCCCGGTTTGCTTTACCCGTCTCGTTACCAAAGGTATCGGTAGCAGCAAAAATAGCTTCACCTTTCAATTTGGTGGTAGTAGAGAATTGATTTGCTTCTAATTCAGCTGTGCGTCCTTCTAAAGCATCCACTCGACCGCGTAAAGTTGCTAGTTCAGCAGAAAACTCTTCTTGCAAACGCTGTAATGTTGCTAAATCCTGTTTGGTAACTAAATCAGCCGTTGCTGTGGCAATTAATTCATTTACACGATCCAAACATGAATTTAAACCAGCAGCAAATTCATAACGACTTAAAGAACGATTACCGCGAAATTTCCCATTGGGATAACCAGCAATACAACCATAGCGCTCAACCAAAGACTGTAAGGCTTGAAACGCCCAATCTGTAGGCTGTACGTCAGAAAACTGCGAAACTGATGTCACTTGAGACCGGGAATTATTGTTTTCATTACTCAAGCTGTTCACCTCAACTTCGGCCAAAAATTGAGACTTTTTGGTTTCCTTCCCCAATGCTTCCGGTTTTTGAGAAACTTTTGTTGTAGAGGAGGTTTCCATTGACGATGCTTCTGCATTGGTTGTAGTCGCAGCTATTGCTGTTGAAGATACTAGCAATACTGCTCCTAAAGCTGCTGGGTTAAGCACCAGGGACTTCCACAAGATATTAGACATCTTTCCTTTTCTCCTCACACCTTACATGAATAAATCAAGTTATTTGTAGCTAATTGCTTAGAAATAGGACATCTTGTTGAAACCTGTGAGCTATAGCCGCTCATACTACAATTCTAGTTTCACAAGACTAACAATTGATTAACTAATCATTAAGTTTCTATGCAATTAACTTATACAAAAACTTATAATCATAGGATATAGTTATATTATAACCTCTCCCAATGATTCAAATAAGAAGTTATGATAAAGTGATTGTAAGTAAACCGCCAATTTACTTATTCATACTCACGTCAAGCTCTTCTGAATTAATTAGTATCACTAGGCTTTGATGATACTAGTTCTATCAGTTCTTAAATGTATTTCTAATCATAACTTCTCTACATTATTCTTCCTATATCTGTGAATGATGGTTTATTTCTGGCAAATGTTCCAGCTATCAAAAAATCCTCAAACCTCACTCAATTTCCCACAATCACTCAATTATATTATTTATTCTTCTACAAAGAAAAACTACCTACAAAAAACTATCCGCCCTTGGTTAGATGAGATCATCTAACCAAGGGCGGTCTAGGGGGTCTTCAAGTTGCAACCAGACTGCCGGAAGGGACTCCGACCTTTAGCCTAGCTAGTTGAGCTTACTTAGTATCTCAAAAGAACTAAGGCTAACTTTTAGAGAACAGCCCCGGCACACAGCCGGCTAACTGCAACCTGATGACCCATGGTTATACTACTTTCTATCATGGGCATCACCTCCTTATTGCCTGGACGGTCTTAATCTCGAAAGGCAAAGTAAAATGCTTTGGGTTTTTTACATGAGACTACTATAACACAACTACAAAAATTTGCAATACTGAAAATTATGTTGTAAAAATTATATTTAAAAAACCCTGCCTTGAGACAGGGTTACGCAAAAACAAATAATTAAAAATTGATTTCTTACAGAGCGTTACCGCGAGGTAGCACTTCTTCGGGGAATATAAATTGTTCGTGGGGTTGATCTTGAGGAGCCATCCAAGCCCGGATACCCTCGTTCAGCAAAATGTTTTTGGTATAGAAAGTTTCAAACTCTGGGTCTTCTGCTGCCCGTAATTCTTGGGAAACGAAGTCA
>JBJUHT010000070.1:0-6079 GCA_046070105.1 Dolichospermum sp. | reverse complement strand
AACCGACAGCGGAAAAAACCCCCCAAAACCCTTACCCAGCAAGCGACCGAAGTTCCCAACGAAAAAATCAACATTACAGCCATTTTACCCGACCTTCGGAAAAACTAAGTAGGTGAACGGAAAAAAACCGACATAAGTAACGAAAGGTAAAGTTGCCTAAAACCGTTCGGCTGACGCTCACGGCGAAGCCTCTTCCCTGTTCCCTGTTCCCTTGTCATAACGACAATTTTTAACGCCAATCTACTTACACAATAATCGAACCCGGAGGTTCAATTACAGGAACACCTACTCCCCACGCTTCCACCTGGGAAAGAGTATGTTTAGACAAAGGATAAAACCTGAGATTATCCTTTTCCAACTTAACAATCTTCCTTAACCGACGACGTAAATCATTGTACTTTTCCGTATTTAACTGACATTCAAACACAGAATACTGTACCCGCTGACCATAACCCTCTAATAAATCAGCTATTTTTTTACGGCGTTTATCATCAGGAACATCGTAGGAAATCACATACAAAAACATAACACAAATATCCGAAAAAATCAATCAATTCGATAACTTCGATAATGGTGACTGGGATTATAAACAAACTGTTTAAAAGCCTTGACTTGTTGAGTTAATAAATCCCACTTTGGTTGCTTGATTTCCTGATCAGTTTTAATTTCCTCCGTCATTCTTTGCAAAAACCCCCGTAAAAACTTTTTCCTACCCAAATTATTCAAATAACATCCCCCATTTTTAAATTCAAAATCACCTTGAACATCCATAATTTTGCGATTAATTAACCACATTACCAAGGAGTCTACCAACGGTGCGCGGAACTCCTCAATTAAATCAGAAGCTAATGCTGCATGACCATCATTTCCCTGATGTAAACAAGCATAATAGGGGTCTAATCCTTGGATTTCAATTAATGCTAAAAGATGATTCCACAGGACTTGATACCCAAAACTTAACATGGCATTCACAGGGTTTCCTGGAGGGCGACGACTACGACCAGAAAACACAAAATCAGAATTGGTAATACATTCACCAAAAGCGGAGAAATATTGAGCCGCACCCGCACCTTCAAAGCCCATTAACCGTTCTAAGTTATCTGCTGTAGCCGCTTGTGCTGCTAAATAATCTAAACTTTCTAAAACCCGTTCTATAAGTTCTGATTCTCGTTTTTTCTGCTGTCTTCTTAATAGCACTCGGCTATTTTTTAGCTTACCTTTAACAAGTTCTCTAGCAGTAATTAACCTATCTATAGGGGATAATTGTTGTTGATAACGGGATAATTGTCGGTATCCTCTAGAAATGGGTAAAATTCTCCCGTAGCAGTAACCCATTCTTGATAAATAAGCAATGGGAATATCACGCCATAAACAAGCACGAATTACTTGAGTAGTTACTTGAGAATAACCAAAAATCAAAATCTGTTCTAACAAAGGTAGCTGTACTTCAATATAAACAGTATCCCCTTGTTTAACAATCAAAGATTCTTTCTGTAAACAGACATAACAATTCTGTTCAGAAACATAAAGGGTCTGCATGGAATTAAGTTGTTACGCAGCTAAATTGTACAATCCTAATATAGCTAGATGTTGTGGTGCGGGCATCCTGCCCGCTATAATTATACAAATTAAATGCAGTACAGCTTATCAAAAATGATTTAATGATGATTAGAACCCCACCCCCAACCCCCTCCCCGCAAGCGAGGAGGGGGCTTAAACAGCAGTTTTCAGCGATTTAAACCAGACTTTGATTACCTTCTTCCTTTGCGCGAAACAAAAACCGTGGTTCATTTACCTGAAATTCGCTGTAATTCTGCATTTTGTTCCGGTTCTAACCACAAAATTACTCTATCTGCTGCACTAGCAACTATATAAGTAGCTACCGTTACTAATAAAGTATTAATAATAACTGCCGCTAAACCCAAAGGTGCAATTAACAAAATCACTAAAGTAATACCACCATTCACAGTAGATATAGAAACATTTCTGAGAGTAGCAGAACGTCGAGAAATATACATAGTGTAAAAAGGCTAACTTCAAGATCCTGTTGATTACCATAACCGCAGAATTAGCAAAAAGCCAGAAAAAGACTATAAACTAAATTATGATAGTTATCTTACCTAAAGCAATATTGACAACAGTTACAGCCAATTTCTACCAATGGTTTAAATATTTTCTTTTTACACTGAGATTACAGCAATTTTAATGTACTCGTACCACACTTGTGTTTTTATATTCCTTTCTTCCTTTGCGACTTTGCGCCTTTGCGTGAGACTTGAAAATAATGTCTAAAAAACCTACCCATTCCTATACTGAACGTTTAGCCTTTGAACGTTTGCTGCTGTTAATTGCTACATTATTAAAATATCCCGGTGTCGGTAGTCCTGATTTTCTCGACTCTAGTAACAATGAAAATCATGATGCAATTATTTCTGTAAAAGCATATCTGCAAAAGTTAGCAGCAGAATTAAACATAGAATTACCTCCAGAATATCCAGCAATTTCTACATTGCGGAAAGATTTAGAAACCCTCAGACGTTATGCTATTCTTGACCAACGAATGTATCGCTGGGGATATTACTTAGGAACGGGTGCGCTTTCCATAACAGAATTAAAAGTAGCATTTAATGCCTTAGCATCTCAAGCACAATATCAGGGTGATGCCCAAGCTAGACGCATTTATGAAAGTCTTAGTAAAAGATTACGTGGTTTAGATAAGTCCCTGGAAGGAGAACTTTTTTATCCAACTCGTCAACATCTTAACCGGGCTATTATTTATACTGACCCGGAGGAAATGGCGACTCAGGGAGAAAACCGCGATACATTATTTCATCAATTACCATTATTAGAACAAGCTATTATTCAGGGACAAGCTGTTGAAATTTCTCGTACTAAAGATTTATATGGTTCTGGTCATACTGGGCGGTTTAAGGTATTTCCTTTACAGTTAATATATCATGATATTGCTTGGTATTTATTATATGAAATTTGCGAAGATGGACATTTAATTATGGGGCGTATCAACCGTTTTAATAGTCATTGTTATCCTGTCCGCAAAATACCACCACGGGGTTTAGAAAAACAAAGAAAAAGTTTAGTTACAGCATATAAACTACTAGAAAATGGCTGGGGTTTAAATTTAGGCGACCCAGAACCTCAAAAAGCTGAATTAGCAGGAAACCTCGAATTTGTTGAGGTAAAAGTGCGTTTTTATCCTCCAGTATCAGAATTTATTTTAGAAGGAGAACGTCGTCATATTCGCCAAAAAATTACTACTGGATGTATTGAAAATGGGGAATATTCTTATATAGAATATGCTGTAGATTTACCAGGTCGGTCTTTAAATGAATTTAGTCGCTGGGTTTATCGTTATATGGATAAAGCCCAAGTATTATCTCCTCCTAAATTAGTGGCAGAACACTACAAATATGCACAAGTTTTACTTGACCGCTATAGGAATCTGGTTTGATTCTGTGAATTTACTTGTGTGGTCAGGGAACAGGGAATAGGGAATAGGGAATAGGTTTTGGGCAATTTTACTTTTCGTTACTTACAGCAAATTCAGTTTGAGTGAGGTACACTTGATGCGGGCATCTTGCCCGCACCACAAGAGTTTTATTATTAGTATCTGTACTTCATAAACGGATAACTGCTGTATTTAAAACCTAGATAAAAATAGACGTTATTTTTCACTTGAGAAAAACACTGGTAAAATAAACGCGGTGATAATTCCTAATAAAACAATCACCTCAATTATTTTCAATAATAAACCACCGGACATAAATTGATTAATTTCTTGTTGAATATGATCAGAAAAATTATTCAACCAACCACGCAAACGACTATACCAATTAGCTGGACTATCTTCGGGACGGAATTTCCATGATATTATTGATAGTAATAATGGCACACCACCAACTTTGGCTGACATTAAAATATGAATTGCTAAACAACAAATCATAATTAACCAAGCTATTAAATGAAGAGAATACCAAATATGATCAAATTCTCCTGTTGGTAGCCATTCTTCTTGCATCATTCTACCAGATACTACTGCTAAAACGGCAGCAATTAACATTTTTGTATTTGCTAAACGTTGCAAACTGACCCACCAAATGGGTTTACCAAATTGACTGAGATTTTGCATAGAGTCTGGTTGTAATAAGCGTCTTTTACCGGCATGAAAACTATAAAGGGCGAAAAATGGTAGTAAAATCAAGAAAAATAGTGCTAATGTGCCGTGAATATCCTGAATAGGATTAATTTTAGGAATGGGGATAGATCCAAATCTTTTATCAAAAGTGTTGTAAATTAGAAACCCGCTGATAATTGCACCAATTACTAAAATTCCACTGATACCATGCAAAATTCTTAATATTAAGGGTTGATAGGGTGTTGAACGGTTCATAAGCTGATATAACAAGAGAGTGTATAATTCATATTATCACTTTTTAAGATCTAAACACAATGAATATCAAAAGTCCTCTCCGTTATCCTGGTGGAAAATCTAGAGCAATTAAAACAATTACTGCACATTTACCAGAAAAGTTTTCCGAATTTAGAGAACCTTTTGTTGGTGGTGGTTCTGTATTTATTTATCTTAAACAAAAATATCCTGATTTAAACATTTGCATTAATGATTTAAACCCGGAATTATATCTGTTTTGGCATTTAGCACAATCTGATTTATCTAAATTAGTTTCTCAAGTTCGTCATATTAAAGAAAATTACCAAGACGGAAAATCACTTTTTACAAAATTAGCTCTTATAGATGTTAACACATTATCAGATTTAGAAAGAGCAACGCGCTTTTTTGTTCTGAATAGAATTACATTTTCAGGAACTATAGAATCAGGAGGATTTTCTTTAGAAGCTTTTCAAAAAAGATTTACAAATTCATCAATAGAGCGTTTGGAAAGTTTAGAAAGTATATTAACACCGGATATCAAAATTACCAATTTAGATTATAGTCATCTTGTTAATAAAGAAGGAAAAGACGTATTCATATTTTTAGATCCTCCCTATTTCCAAGCTGAGAAATCTAAATTATATGGTAAAAAAGGCGATTTGCATACAGGATTTGATCATCAAAGATTTGCTGCAAATTTAAAAGAATGTCCCCACAAATGGTTAATTACTTATGATGATTGTCCAGAAATAAGAGAAAACTTTAAATGGGCAAATATTGTTGAATGGGAACTACAATATGGCATGAATAACTATAAACAAAAAAATGCCCAAAAGGGTCAAGAACTGTTTATTAGTAATTACTAAATCAAAGAAAAAGAACAATTTTCGGCGATTATACAGCGGTTTTCAGTATTATTAAGTACAAATATTAATGATCAAACTATTGTGGTGCGGGCATCTTGCCCGCATAATGTCTACCTCACCCAAGCTAAACTTGCTATAAATTGCTACTAAAAAAACAAAGTCTACTTACGTATAAAAACACAAAATTCAAGTTATTAAATGTTTTAAAGTTTTTAAATTCACGGGGATACTTTTTATTTTTGTGACAGTAATTTTTATTAGAAAACTATATACTAAATTAGACTCATCTTTGCGTTCTTTCTCCGCACCTCTGCATGAAACAAAAAACCATTTATCGGTAAAATTATATTCAACATCATTAAAAACTTGAACCATGGATTTTACTATTTGGTCTAACTTACTCAAACAATTATTAGAAGGTCAGTCATTATCCCGCACCCAAGCAGCAGAATTAATGCAAGGATGGATAAAGGAAGCTATTCCCCCAGAACTATCCGGGGCGATTTTAATGGCTTTAAATTTTAAAGGTGTTTGTGCTGAAGAATTAACAGGCATGGCAGAGGTTTTAAAATCTCTCTCTTCCGTAGCTATAAATAAAAGCGATCATACCCAATTTCTGCCATTAATTGATACTTGTGGTACTGGTGGTGACGGCGCTTCTACGTTTAATATTTCCACCGCTGTGGCTTTTGTGGTCGCTGCTGCTGGTGTACGGGTGGCTAAACATGGTAGTCGTTCTGCTTCTAGTCTCACGGGAAGCGCTGATGTTTTAGAGGCTCTGGGAGTTAATTTGACTGCTACCAGT
>JBJUHT010000069.1:0-6455 GCA_046070105.1 Dolichospermum sp. | reverse complement strand
GCAGGGAGGTGGCTATGATGTACTTCATAACAAAGGAATCTGCTGTAAGTAAAGTTCACTTGGGTGAACTAATGAAAAAACCAAGATTTATAACTTGTTTTCGGTGGTTTTTGTCTGTATAGAGGCGATTTCTAATCGCTTTACAAACTTTTAAAGACTTAATAATAATTAAGTATTAGCACTGAAAATAGTTAATAAAATATGTTTTTATACACAACAATTAAATTAGATAAATATTCGTATATTACCAAATTAACTGGAGAAAATCAGATATAATAATATAAAAAAGTCAGGTTTTTATATCATCAAGATATGCAAGAATACGACGTTATTATTATCGGTGCTGGACACAATGGCTTAGTTTGTGCGGCTTATTTACTCAAAGCAGGTTATAGTGTTCTGCTATTAGAAAAACGTCCTGTGCCTGGTGGTGCTGCTACAACTGAAGAATGTATTCCAGAAGTACCAGGTTTCAAATTTAATTTGTGTGCCATTGACCATGAATTTATTCATTTAGGTCCAGTGGTAGAAGAATTAGAACTAACGAAATATGGCTTGGAATATCTAGAATGTGACCCAGTTGTATTTTGTCCTCACCCAGACGGTAAATATTTCTTGGCACATAAATCCTTAGAAAAAACCTGTGCAGAAATCGCTCGTTATAATCAAAGAGATGCTAAAAAATACGCCGAATTTACCAATTATTGGCAACGGGCAATTAACGCCATGACTCCCATGTTTAATGCTCCACCAAAGTCAATTATAGATATTTTTGGTAATTACAATTTCCAACAAGTTAAAGATTTATTTTCTGTTGTCGGTTCTCCGGCGAAAAGTTTCGATTTTGTGCGAACAATGTTAAATAGTGCGGAGGATATTCTCAATGAATGGTTTGATGAAGAATTTTTAAAAGCACCACTTTCTAGATTAGCATCGGAATTAGGTGCGCCACCTTCACAAAAAAATCTTGCAATTGGGGTGATGATGATGGCTATGCGTCATCATCCTGGTATGGCTAGACCTCGCGGTGGTACGGGTGCATTGGTGCAAGCATTGGTGAAATTAGTTAATAGTAAAGGTGGAATAATTCTCACGGAACAGCACGTGGAAAAAATTTTAATTGATGATGGTAAAGCGGTAGGAGTCAGGGTGACTGGTGGTAAGGAATTTCTGGCTAAACATGGAGTAATTTCTAATATTGATGCCCAAAGATTATTCTTACAAATGACTGAGAAAAGTGATATTGATGCGGTTGATCCTGATTTATGGGAAAGGCTAGAACGTCGCATTATCAATAATAATGAAACCATTCTCAAAATAGATTTGGCATTAGATGAACCATTGCATTTTTCTCATCATGAACATAAAGATGAATATCTGATTGGTTCAATTTTAATTGCCGATTCTATGAATCATGTTGAACAGGCTCATAATAAATGTACAATTGGGGAAATTCCCGATTCTGACCCCTCCATGTATGTGGTTATGCCTAGCGCCCTTGACCCTAGTTTAGCACCGCCTGGTAAACATACTTTATGGATTGAATTTTTCGCTCCTTATCAAATTGCTGGTGCAGAAGGTACAGGTTTAAAAGGTACAGGTTGGACTGATGATTTGAAAAATCAAGTTGCTGATAGAGTGGTTGATAAATTAGCAATTTATTCTCCAAATTTGAAAAAAGCAACTATCGCTAGAAGGGTAGAAAGTCCCGCAGAATTAGGAGAAAGATTAGGGGCATATAAGGGCAATTATTATCATATTGATATGACGATGGATCAAATGATCTTTTTTAGACCTTTGCCCGAATTAGCTAATTATAAAACCCCCATTGATCATCTGTTTTTAACTGGCGCCGGTACACATCCAGGTGGTTCAATTTCGGGAATGCCAGGACGCAATTGTGCGCGGGTATTTTTGCAAAATAAGCAACCATTCAGTCAAGCTTTAAAGGATGCTGGAAATTCGATTAAGTCTACAGTTGGTTCGGTTTTTGGGATTAGTTAAGTAATACAGATGTAGGGTGCGTTAGTGCAGCGTAACGCACCAACTTTTATATATCAAAAAGTTGTAATTTTTAAAATACATTAAAAACTACTATTTATTCTGATTTTAAATTTCTCAAATATCGTGTACAATGTATTAATGACTTTGTATTGCTGATATTATATTGCACTTATGGAAAAACTGACAGTAAAAAACTTTTTAAATATCAAAGATATTGAATTTAATTTATCCAAGATAAATATTATTATCGGACAGCAAGCTAGTGGTAAAAGTGTAATTGCTAAATTAGTTTATTTCTTTAAAGATTTTTTCATTAAATATCGTTCTTCAATCCAGAATAAGCAAAAAAAAGCAGAATTTGATAGAAGTATAATTACAACGTTTAAAATTATATTCCCTGAATATTCTTGGAAAAATCAGGAGTTTCAAATTTTATATGAGTTTGATAGTTATTCCATAGCTTTGAATAACCAAAAATCAGATGATAAGAAGTCTAAATTATCTTTGATATATTCTGAACATTTAGTTAAAGTTCGCAGAAAAATATTAAGCGACTATAATAAGAAAACCACTGAATATGCAGAAAATAACCCTGAGAAAATAGAAGAATATTACAATACAATTTTCACTGAATATATTCTGAGAGATAATCATTTTAATAGTCTTGAATTGGTAACTTTTATCCCTGCGGGGAGGTCGTTTTTTGCTAATTTACAAAATAATATTTTTTCCTTTTTGTCCGAAAATATAGTCATAGATTATTTTCTGAAAGAATTTGGTTCGGCTTATGAAAGAGTAAAAAATTCTTATCATTTTAGAAAATTGATTCATGCGTTTAAGCTAAATGATTCAATTGATGAATTAATTAATCAGATAATAGTGGGTAATTATTCTTATGAAAAAGATCAGGACTGGATATTATACACTAACGAAACAAACAAAAATAGAAGAACTAATTTATCACATTCATCTTCTGGACAACAGGAAGCCCTACCTATGACACTTATATTAGCTATTTTGCCTTTTATTAGTTCAACAACACTTTTCATTATAGAAGAACCAGAAGCACATTTATTTCCTACATCACAAAAACACGTTATAAGTTTAATCAGTCAAGTTTTTAATGCAACCGAAAAAAAGCATAAATTTATTATAACTACTCACAGTCCTTATATACTAACTGCTTTTAATAACCTAATTCAAGCAGGTAATACTCTGAAAGCATTAAGAGAGAAACCTGAACAAAATGATTTACTAAAAGATTTATTTAAAATAGTTCCAGAAAGTCAAATATTAGATATTAATGATGTTGCTGCTTACACCATCAAAAATGGTATGATTGAAAGTTTGATCAATGAAGACAATAACTTGATTGACGCAAATATCATTGATGAAGTATCCAACGAATTTAGTCAAGTGTTTGAAAAATTAATAGAACTTGAATTGGGAGAATAACATTTGTGGATTTAGATAAATGTTCCGAAAAAATCAGCCATAAAAATATATTATGAGGCACAAATTTTAATAATAAAACTCTTGTGGGGTGGGCATCTTGCCCGCCCGTGGTGTACCTCATAACACCAGAAAGTGCTGTATCTGTAATAATAAACAGATTTTCAACAACTGACACACCCCAAATCTTTATCTAAAACTGATAAGAAACACCAAGAGAAAAAACAGGATAAATATTCAACCAATTAATATCATCCTCTACTTTTTTCCTTTCTGCTTCGATGTCGTTATTAATTTGTTGTCGTAAAGCGGGTGTTGCACCTGTACCAAATCCAGGTGTTATTTCTACTTTTGGAGAACCGGCAAACATGACACCCAAATTTGTGGAAAAACCCCAACGTTTACCAGGTTTCACAGCATTACCCCAACCAATACCAATATACGGTGCGACACTATTGCCGAAAGAAACCTTGGTTTTCACTGAAGTAAGAACATTTGTGGTATTATAATCCACACCATTGATATTAATTGTTCCACCATTCTTGGGTTTCCCAGTTCCTTCTATATTATTGTCCTGAAATACCAAGCCTCCAGTCAAACGGAAACCGCCATTTTTCCAAGGATGGTAATCAGCGAGGGTGGATATATTGAACAGGTTGAGATCGGCTTTATAATCAACATCAGACAAGTCAATATCTCTACTTATGCCTAAGCCATTAACCCCAACTTTAGCATTAATATTAGGTGTAATAGATTTGGTGACTGTTGCACCAACACCTAATGTACTAATTTCTGGTGTGATTGCCCAACCGCGAGTTTTTGCAGAAGTTTCACTCTTTTCCTCCGTAGGTTTAGGTTTAACTTCTTCCGGTTTTGTTGCGGGTATGGTGACAGGTTGATTAGTACAGCGGGAATTTAAAGGATAATTTTTACAAAATACACCTAAATCCAGTGGTTTTTTGGCCAGTAAATCACTAGCATTATGAGTGAAAGTTCCTGGTTGAGGAAGAGTCTCAGTTTTTTCAGGAGTAATTGATGTGGCAATAACCTCATTTGTGACTGCTGGCTGGGTAATTGATTCTGCAACAACTTCTTGAGCAATAACCATCTGATTGATTGATGTTCCCATTGCCAAACCAACCGCAACTGTCAATACAGACGTACCGAATTTTAAAGTGTTCATGATCTGATGTTTAGTAAAATTTATTTGTTACATTATATATTACAGCAATTTTAATGTACTTGTACCACACTTTTGTTTTATATTCCTTTCTTCCTTTGCGACTTTGCGCCTTAGCGTGAGACTTGAAAATGTGGTTTATTTACCTAAAAATCGCTGTAAATCAAATTAAATCAAATGTGTAGTAAAATACCAAAAAAAATATAAAAAAAGCTCTTGCTGTGACACAAGAGCTATAAAAAGTATGATATTGTCAGTGATTAAATGAAGATGAAAACAACCTAATCAAGGTCATTCATAAACATTACTGGTTCTGTTTCTCGGTTAATACCTTTCTCAAAACCACCAGAAGCAGCGCGGGCGCGGCCTGCGTGCCACAAGTGACCAACAAGGAAGAAGAATCCTAAAACGAAGTGTGAACAAGCTAACCAAGCGCGTGGAGACACATAGTTAAAGGAGTTGATTTCAGTAGCCACACCACCTACAGAGTTCAAAGAACCCAGTGGAGCGTGTGTCATGTATTCAGCAGCACGACGAGCTTGCCAAGGCTGAATATCGTTCTTGATTTTTTCCAAGTCCAGACCGTTAGGACCACGGAGAGGCTCTAACCAAGGACCCTTGAAATCCCAGAAGCGCATGGTTTCACCACCAAAGATGATTTCACCTGTAGGAGAGCGCATCAAGTATTTACCTAGACCGGTAGGACCTTGAGCAGAACCGACGTTAGCACCTAAGCGTTGGTCACGAATCAAGAAGGTTAAAGCTTGTGCTTGAGAAGCTTCAGGACCAGTAGGACCAAAGAATTCGCTGGGGTATGCAGTGTTGTTATACCAAACCATGACGGAGGCGATAAAGCCCATCATAGAGAGAGCGCCTAAGCTATAGGAAAGGTAAGCTTCACCAGACCAAATAAAAGCACGACGCGCCCAAGCGAAAGGCTTGGTGAAGATATGCCAAATACCACCGGAAATACAAATTAAAGCAATCCAGATGTGACCGCCAATAACATCTTCCATGTTATCAACGCTGATAATCCAGCCTTCGCCACCGAAGGGAGCTTTCAAAAGATAACCGAAGATAATCGCTGGGTTGAGTGTGGGGTTAGTAATTACACGCACATCACCACCACCTGGAGCCCAGGTATCATAAACTCCACCGAAGAACATAGCCTTCAGCACTAACAACAACGCACCACAACCTAAGATAATCAGGTGGAAGCCGATGATGTTGGTCATCTTGTTTTTGTCTTTCCAGTCATAACCAAAGAAAGAAGAATATTCTTCTAAGGTTTCAGGACCGCGAACGGCATGATAAATACCACCAAAACCTAAAACGGCGGAGGAAATAAGGTGAAGTACACCAGAGACGAAATAGGGGAAGGTGTCAATAACTTCACCACCTGCACCAACGCCCCAACCAAGTGTGGCGAGGTGAGGGAGAAGAATCAAGCCCTGTTCGTACATGGGCTTTTCGGGAACGAAGTGAGCAACTTCAAATAAGGTCATTGCTCCAGCCCAGAAGACAATCAAACCAGCATGGGCTACGTGAGCGCCAAGTAGTTTACCAGATAAGTTGATTAAACGGGCGTTACCAGACCACCAAGCAAAACCGCTGGATTCTTGGTCGCGGCCACCACTAATGACTCTATTAGAGAGCGTTACCACGTGGTAATACCTCCTCGGGGAATATAAATTGTTCGTGGGGTTGATCTTGAGGAGCCATCCAAGCCCGGATACCCTCGTTCAGCAAAATGTTTTTGGTATAGAAAGTTTCAAACTCTGGGTCTTCTGCTGCCCGTAATTCTTGGGAAACGAAGTCA
>JBJUHT010000068.1:0-16225 GCA_046070105.1 Dolichospermum sp. | reverse complement strand
TCAGTGGTTAGTTGTCAGTGGTCAGTGGTCAGTGGTTAGTTGTCAGTGGTCAGTGGTCAGTGGTTAGTGGTTAGTGGTTAGTGGTTAGTGGTCAGTGGTTAGTTGTCAGTGGTCAGTGGTCAGTGGTTAGTTGTCAGTGGTTAGTTGTCAGTGGTCAGTGGTTAGTGGTCAGTGGTTAGTGGTCAAGACTATACTAAACAAAGGACGAAGGACAACGGACAACGAACAACGAACAACGGACAACGAACAACGAACAACGGACAACGGACAACGAACAACGAACAACGAACAACGAACAACGAACAACGAACAACGAACAACGGACAACGAACAACGAACAACGAACAACGGACAACGAACAACGGACTTGTATGCAAAACCACATTGTTTTGATTACTGGTGCAAGTAGCGGTATAGGTGCTGCTTGTGCCAAAATTTTTGCTCATGCTGGTGCAAAACTGATTTTAGCTGCACGACGGCCGGACCGTTTACAACAAGTAGCTGATTCCTTGGATATCCCATCTGATAAAATCCATTTATTAGCACTTGATGTGTGCGATCGCTTGGCGGTAGAATCAGCTATTAATAATTTACCCCCTTGCTGGTCAAATATTGATATATTGATTAATAATGCTGGTTTAAGTCGCGGTTTAGACAAATTATATCAAGGTGACTTTCAAGACTGGGAAGAAATGATTGATACTAATATCAAAGGATTACTTTACCTCACCCGCTATGTTGTACCGCGAATGGTTGAGCGAAATCATGGTCATGTTATCAATATCGGTTCTATAGCCGGACATCAAACCTATCCTGGAGGTAATGTCTATTGTGGGACAAAAGCAGCCGTTAAAGCCATTTCTGAAGGCTTAAAACAAGACCTTTTAGGAACTGCTGTGCGAGTAACTTCTGTAGACCCTGGAATGGTAGAAACAGAATTTAGTCAAGTGCGTTTTCATGGTGACACAGAACGGGCTAAAAAGGTGTATCAAGGTGTTAAACCCCTAACTCCTGATGATGTGGCTGATGTGATCTTTTTCTGTGCCACTAGGCCAAGTCATGTTAATATTAGTGAAGTCTTGCTGATGCCCGTTGACCAAGCCAGCGCGACTTTAGTAAATCGTCAAGTGTAACTCTCGTTACCAGCCGGAGTCTGGGAACGAGTTAAAGGCGCATTATTATCTTTATGATTTGAATCTGAAAACAGGAAAAGTAGATACTGATTTTACTGTCGCAATACCAGTATCCTCTTCATGCTTTTGTAACTGTTTAATAACTTCCTTTTGAGCTTCTACTTCTGGGGAATACTGCCATGTTTTCTTACTTTGAAGATGCCCACTAATCCCTAGAGATTTATCAGATATCTTACCACCGTTCTGTTCTAACAGGGTGACGAGATTAGGTTTCAATTCTTCCATCTCTTGTTCCAATAAAGCTAATTGCTGCTTAATTTCTCGATATCTATTGATGTAATTTTCTTCACTGTATCCGATATCAATTTTTGGTAATTTTTGTTTAGTCAAGTTCATGTTTAGTGGTGGGTCGAACTTCTGGATATACCCAACTTCCCACTCATGTAAATCTTGCTCGTCAGTCCAGACAAAGTAACAGATGTGCTGAACTTTGTTGGTTTTGAAATCCTCAAATTTTTCGTGTTGTGAGTGTCTCTTTCTCAGGCTAGACGTGGATATCCCTATATACCAAATTCTACTAGCTGAATCAATGGCGAAGTAAATACCAGGATTGTCTGGTAAGTTTTGGTGATCTCCCAAAAGAACTTTACCGAGTTTTTTAATTGAGAAATTAGGAATAAAAGCAGAATCCTCGGACTCAATTTGGTGGTCTAAAGCGGTTTGTGTCATTTTTCCCCCTAATTCCAAGACTTTATGGTTTATTTTCTTTCACATCTTACCGTGTTTTACGGTAAATCACAATCAACTGTGCCACACATGAACATGATGAAAACTAGTGAATATGATGAAAACTAGTGCCAAAAATCATTCTGAGATTTATTTTTGTGGCGGGTTTGATCGCAAACTGCTGTATTACAGGACTTAGGTAAAATATCTCTCCCTAAACCCCTATTTTTCTGTTACCTATGTGCCTGAAGTGGTTTATTATTACGTGACACTTGCGTGTCGTCCTCAAGAATTTTCTACTGTTACTGCTACTCAATTCGGTAGTGGTTGGCCTTGGTTGATAATCATGTTACAAGTCATGAAAACACCAAAGGCCGAAAACCCCCTCGCTCATGGTAAATTTAATATTGTTACTGATTACCTTTTATCCAATACCTAAACCAATGCTATTTAATTTTTTTAAAAGTTCTGATGTTATTACAAATATTGAATTTAACTCTAGTTGGTGTGTAGCTTACGGAAAACTAGATAATTTCACTAGGGATATAATTTGGCAAGATCAGCAATTTGCAGTTATTTCTAAATCAGATAAAATTGCAATTAGTGACAGTAAAAGATTTGTAATAGTTGGGGATATTTGGTTAAGTAACCGAGGGGAATTACTGCAAAAATTAGGAATTGAGATTAATCATAATTGCAGTCATCAAAAAATAGTAGCACAACTTTGGGAAAAATACAATTCTGAATGTTTAAAGCTATTATTGGGAATGTTTGGGTTAGTAGTTTGGGATTGTGAAAAACAGGAATTATATTTAATTAGAGATGCCATTGGTGGACGCACTTTATATTATACTACCACAGGTTTAACTTATTGGATAGCCCCAAAATTAAGAACTTTAACACCTTATCGTTCTGATAATTTAGATTTAATTGCATTACGGGATTATCTTTGTTGTGCATTTGTTCCGGGAGAAAGGACACTTTGGCAAGATATTAAAGAAATTCGTCCCGGTAGTTTTTTAAAACTACCATCTCACAAAGTTGATCATTATTGGCAATTAAAAGAACAAATTATAGACACAAATCAACCTTTAGAATGGTATGGTGAAAAATTGCGGTTTTTACTTGAACAAGTTGTTAAAGAATATTTACCGGAAAATCAACCGGTTGGTATTTTCCTATCTGGAGGTTTAGATTCTAGCAGCATTACCGCACTAGCAGCGAAATTACATCATGCACCAATTCACACCTATTCTATTCATTTTGGTGCAGAAACTGCGAATGAATTAGAATTTTCTAGTTTAGTTTCTCAACATTGTCAAACCCAACATCACATCTTAGAAATTAGCTTTCGGGATATGTGGGAACGTTTACTAGAAACCATGGCTTATTTAGATGATCCTATTGGTGATCCTTTGACAGTTCCCAATTTATTAATAGGGAGAATAGCGCGGGAAAATGTGCAAATTACCCTGAATGGAGAGGGAGGAGATCCTTGTTTTGGTGGTCCAAAAAATCAACCCATGTTAATTAATAGTTTATATGGTTCTATTAATAATCAAGATTCATTACAAGCTTATTTAACATCTTTTCAAAAGTGCGCTTTAGATTTACCACGACTTTTAAAACCAGAAATTTGGCAAAGTTTAAAAAATGAATCATCTGTATTTAATCATGATTTAAATGCCGATGTCAATTATTTGAATAGATTAATGTTTTTAAACATTAAATTTAAAGGTGCAGATCAAATTTTAACAAAAGTGAATAATTTAACTCAAGCGGCAGATTTACAGGGTTTATCACCATTATTTGATCAGCGGATAGTTGAATTAAGTATGCAAATTCCTCCAGAATATAAACTTTCAGGAGTTCAAGAAAAAGCAGTTTTAAAAAAAGCAGTTAGTGACATTTTACCAGATACTATTATTCATCGTCCTAAAAGTGGGATGATGGTTCCTGTGCAATTGGGATTTAGAAAATATTGGCCAAGAAAAGCGCGGAAATTGTTGTTAAATAGAAATAGTGAAATATCAGCTTATATTAATCAGGATATATTGCGTGAATGGTTAGATTTTCAAGGTGATATTTGGGGAAGATATGGTGTTAAACTGTGGTTATTGGTGAGTTTGGAAATTTGGTTGCAAGTAAATAAAAATACATTGGAGAAATAGTTAAATGCTAAAAGAACTTCATTTACAGTCTATAGGACCATCTCCTCAATTTGATGTTGAATTTGCTGATAGAGTCAACATTTTTACAGGGGATAATGGATTAGGTAAAAGTTTCTTACTAGATGTTGCTTGGTGGGTACTTACTGGAAACTGGGTAGAACAACCTGCTTATCCGCAAAGAAATACAAGTCAATTACCCACAATTATATCCAAGCTTAACATACACAATAGCGGCTTACTTTTTTCTGAAATAGATGTTCAGAGTCAATTTAATTTTTCTGAGCAGAAATGGCAGAATAAATCGCATTTAGGTGATTTTTTAAAGATTTTAAAAAGAGTAGTTATTTTTGTTCGTGTTGATGGAAGTTTTTCTGTCTTTGACCCTGCTCGTAACCATAAAAATGCTTATAATTTTACCCCCGATACACTTTGGAATGGGTTAAAATTAAAAGGAAAAGTTATTTGTAACGGTCTTATTCAAGATTGGGTAACATGGCAAAATCAACCCCAAAAAACGCCATTTCAACTTTTATCTGATGTAATTAAACAACTTGCACCTCATCCTGATGAATGGATAGAAATAGGAGAACCAACACGAGTATCTGTAGATGATGTGAGAGATATTCCTACAATTAATCTTCCTTACGGGAATATTCCTATTACCCAAGCATCAGCAGGAATGAAGCGGATTTTGGGACTTGCTTATTTATTAGTATGGACTTGGTATGAACACGAAAAAGCTTCTGAATTAAAGCAGCAAGAACCAATGAATCAAATAGTTTTATTAATAGATGAAATTGAGTCTCATCTCCATCCTCGCTGGCAAAGAATGATTTTACCATCTATTTTATCAGTAGTCAATCAGTTAAAATCAAATATCACAATACAAGCTTTAGTTACTACTCATTCTCCCCTTGTGCTGGCTTCATTAGAACCAATATTTGATGAAGAACAAGATAAATTATTTTTATTTGAACTACAAGGAAAAGACGTTGAACTAAATGAAATGTTCTGGACTAAACAGGGAGATACTGTAGGATGGTTAACATCAGAAATATTTGGACTAAAACAAGCACGTTCTCAAGAATCAGAAACCGCAATTGAAGCAGCAGAAGCGTGGATGCGAAATGATAATATGAATACTTTTCCTGAACATTTGAGAACACAATCACAAATTCATCAGCAATTGCAAAGACTTTTACCAGGACATGATCCATTTTGGCCACGTTGGATAGTTACAGCAGAAATCAAAAATCAAAAATCATCAGACTCATAGACTCATAGTAAATATGTTAAAGTTTAATCCTCCAGCAGAACCAGAAAATTTTGATATAAAAGTACGAAAACCAGGTAATAATTGGTTAGAAAAAAATCCAGATAAAAAAAGACCAAAAGATTATTGGTCAAATTTTAAAAGTGATTTAGCTGATGGTTTTGGTAATATTTGTGGTTATACTGTTATGTATGAACCTGTGGGGAATGTAGAGCATTTTCTCTCGTTTAAAAATTATCCTGATTTAGCTTATGAATGGAGTAATTACCGTTTTGCTTCTGGTTGGATTAATAGTAGTAAAGGTACTCTTGATAACCAGATTCTTGACCCGTTTGAAGTTGAAGATGATTGGTTTGAAATTTTATTACCTTCCCTACAATTAGTAATAACTGATGCAGTACCAGAAGAAAAACGCCAAAAAGCTGAATTTACTTTACAAAGATTGCATTTACAGGATGATGAAAGAGTTCTTCGTCAGCGTCGAGAATGGTATAAGTTGTATATTGATGGTGATCTTACCCTAACAGGATTAGAAAAGAAAGCTCCCTTGATTGCTTGTGCAGTTAGAAAACAACAAGCAAATTCTCAGTTAGAATAATTATTAGTAACATCCATGTTTATTTAACCAAAACTTTCCACCATATAAAGATCATTTCCTGAATTAATACCTGAATCACCAATTAAAATTATACTACTATCATCACTTTCCAAATTCAAGCTTCCAGAAATACCATGTCTGAGAACTTGAATTAATTTTTGTGGGGTAAAAGATTCCAATTCGACAAAATTACCAGTATGTAACCAAGCTAATTCGTCAGCAGTTAAACTCTGACGAATATCTACAGATAATTTTTTAGCTTCGTCTTTTAACTGTGAAGAAAACCGAATAAACATTTTTCCCTGACTCGCAATAATTTGACGGGGTAAAAGTCCCAGGTCAATAATTGTCACATTGCTATTTAAAAACCACTTTTCACTGGTGCGAAGATGATGAACTAAACTGACACCTTTAGGACTACAATCATGAATAGCATAAACCTTTAAATCAGGGTTACGTCGTAGCATTTCCATTGTAGTGGAAAAAATGCTTTGAGGATAACCGGTAATACTGAGAATTGCACAATTATTTTCAAAGTGGAAATTATTAGCAATTAATAATTGTGCCATATTAGCACTATCACAAACTACTAATCTATCAAAACTATAAGCTGTTATATCGGGGTTAATAGATTTAGGTGCAATTTGTTCTTGTTGTGAAGTTATAACTTGATCAACTTTACCATTTATTTGTTGCCATTTTCTCAACCAACTATCTAAATCTATGGAAGAAAATAAAAGTTCCTGTGGTAAATTTTGGACTTTTCCTAACTGTCTAGTTCCTAAAAATATTGATAGCAACCCTAAAATTACTACAATAGAGAAAACAGAGAAAGAATCTAACACAAATAAACTTGGTGATATTCCGACTACTAAAATGACCACTCCTAGCACTTGCAAGTTTCTAGCACTTGCTTTCCGACTAGCATTGTTTAATCTACTTGAATTTGTGTTATTAAATAAATACCAAATTGTAACTGCTTGGTAAACTAGATTAACAACAAGAAAAGAATTAGGTATAAAAGCAGCAGTAAATCTTCCAACAAAACCGGTTACCCAAACATTCAAAAAAAGATATGAAAACCAAAATCCTATTGGTTGAAATGCCTTTTTTCTAACCCGACTATCTAAAAAATAAAGGAGTTGTTTGGGTGTAAAATATAAAGTATAACTAGCTGAAATATCTGCTAATGTTTTAGAAAACATAGAATCGGTAATTTTCACAGTTCCCATACTTGTGGGTTCAAAAACAAAAGGATGATTGCATTTTAAACATCTTCCTTGATTTGCTGTTCTGTCTTTTAATTTATTATCAGTTCCGCAGTTAATACATTTCATGGTTTTGTTGGTTTTGATTTTGGGGATAAATTAATAATTAAAGAAGTCGAATTTTAGATGATTTGATTATTAAGTAGAATGCTGTAATCTTCCCGTTTACGAATTAAACGATGTCTACCATTTTCTAATAATACTTCCGCAGGTCTGGGACGATGTAAAAAGTGAGAAGACATAGCATAGCCATAAGCACCAACATCTAAAATAGCGATAATATCGCCAATTTCTAAGGCAGGAAGTTGGCAGTTTTTGCCTAAATAATCCCGTGAATATGTGGTATTTCCACAAACATCAGTTAGATACTTTTGAGAAGTTGAATTTTTCAAAGTTCTAATTTCTCGATAACCTCCATGTACAGAAATAACAGAAATATTAGCAATAGTGGAATCTACACCGATAATTTGTTTTTCTCCTTGCCATTTTACCGAAACAACTTTAGCCAATAAAGTAGCACAACTCGCTATAGCAGAGCGTCCTGGCTCAATCATTAAATTAATATTTTTGCCAATTTTACTAATTTTATTAGTTAATTGATGTCCAAATAATTGCCAATCAAAAGCCATATTATCATGATGATAGGGATAACCAAAACCACCGCCAAAATCTAAATATTGCCAATCTGGTAACTTTTTTGCAGTTGCTAAAATCGAATCAATTACATCAGTGAAAGCTGTGGTTGCATTAGTTCCCGTACCGCGATAAAAATGTAAACCAGAAATCTTTAAACCTACAGCACGACTAATAGAAACGGCCTGATCAAAATCTAGAGAACTAACACCAATACGACTATCCTCCGCAACATTCAACCGCAAACCAAGATTTAACTTTTCTGCTGTGTTTTTCTGCGTTTTTGCGCGAAATAAAAAAACCTCACAACACAAACGCAACTGAGAAATACTATCTAAATTGAGAGTTGTTACACCCCAATTAATAACTTCTGCCATTTCCTCCCGATTTAGATTACTACCGCTATAGACGATATCACCAGGATGAAAACCCGCATTTAAACCCAAATAAATATCACCTGGAGTATTAGCATGAAGTCCCCAACCGGCGTTTTTAAATATTTTTAGTAATGCAATATTACTATTTGTTACACTGGCAAAATGAAACTGAGTATGGGGATAACTAATAGCTTTGGTAATATATGAAATAGTTTGGCGTAAAATATCGGCATCATAAACATATAAAGGAGAACCGTAAACTTGTAATAGTTCATGTACAAGTCCTGGTGTTAATTCTAGTTCTAAAATTGGAACTTTTGGTACTGTTTCCATAACCATGGAGGTAAGATAAATGGGTGATATAAGGACTTTTTACCGAGTTCAGAACCAAAAACGTGAGTATACCAAAGTTGCCACATAATCAATAACCATAGACTTTCGCCAATACGTCGTCCTTGAATTTGTCCCCCCAGTTTACCTGTGACAATTCGTGACGCAATATCGGGAAAAAAGTAGCTATGTGATTCCATTATACCAGGATTTAGCCAATTGCCAAGATCATGCCAAAAATTATTTAGACACCAGGAGGTGAGGGGAACACCCATACCACGTTTTTGTCTCCAAACGATCTCCTTTGGTAGCCAATTTTCGACAGCGCGTTTAAGAATATACTTCTCACAAGCACCGTGTAAGCACAGTTCACCAGATAGTTGAAAGGTCCATTCTCCTAACAGTAAATCACAAAAAGGCGATCGCACACCCAAACCATGAGCAAAACCCAACGCAGTCGCACGGGGGTGAATATTTTGCGCTCCTTTTAACATCAAACTACCACGACGGAGGCGATGTAACAAGGAAGGGCAAAAACTAGTATCAAGAGCATTTAACAACCATTCCTGAGCATTTAAACCTTGAATCTGAGCATATATTTGCGGCTGATAAATCCGTTTTTCGTAACTCCAAAAGTGGTGAAAAGTGCGGAGATATTGCTGCATAAAACTTTCCATTTTATCAGGATATTCAGATTGATAAATACCCGCAGCAATTAAAGGTTTATTAGTCCAACCGGCAAATAATTGATCACCACCTTCACCATTAAAAATCACCTGAGTTTCTTGAGCAGCAATTTGATTTAAGAGATATAAAGGAACAGTTACCCCGTCACCAAAGGGTAAATCTAAAGCCTTTACCGTAGGAGTTAAAGCCTTTTTAATATTACTGGGACTAGCATCAACTTTCACTAAAGGAATCTTGAGAAATTCTGCCACTTGTTCCGCATAAGGATATTCAGGAATACCAAACTTACCAAAATCCAAAGTGTAAGCGCGAACTTTTACCCCAGCTTCCACCAATAAAGACGCAACAATAGAAGAATCCAAACCCCCAGACAGAAAAACTCCCACAGGTTGATCTTTTAAATCAGAAATTTGTGTTTGAATTGCATTTTTTAATAAAATTTGTAATTGAGAAACTGCGGTATTTTCATCTTTAATTTGTTCCTTTGATTCATACCATTGATAAATATTGTCAACTTGAGGATCACCAACCCCATTAAAAATCATCTCAGTTCCCGCAGTCACAGAAAACACTTCATTAATAGGGGTGAGAGGATTAGGAACATAGGAAAAACAACTATAACCATATAAACCATAAATACTAACCTGCGGTTTTTCTAGGATTTCTAAAAGCAATTGTAACTGAGAAGAAAACCAAATTACCCCACCTTGCTGAGTCCAAAATAAAGGCACTTTACCAAAAATTTCCCGACCCAAAATCAACCGATTATTTGTTATCTTCACCCAAACATCTAAGACCGAAAAACCCCCAGCCGAAATACCCGCAATCGTATTTTTTGGTAATACAGGTAAAGACTCACAACCAATATAAACAACATCCCAAAAGAACTTCTCCTCTTCACTTCTTCTCTTCGCGCCTCTGCGTCTCTGGGTGAGAAACTCTTTGCTTTTATCACCCCAATAACCAATAAAATGATAGGGAAACATAATTATTGCACTACAAAAGTTGCTTCACTAATTTTCCGACCTTCCAGAAACATTTGTACTTGCCAATTTCCCACAGGTGTGGTAGGATTAATAGCATAACGACAAAAAGTATCCCAAACTGAAGTTTTGATTTCACTAGTTTGATAGTTATTTTGTTTAACCACTTGACCATTTGGGTCAATCCAATCACAAGAAAGATTGAGTTTTTTACCTATAGGTGCATCTTTTAAAGTCACACGATAAACAAGTTCTGAATTAGCTTGACGGGAAATATTTTTTATATTTTCATTATTTGATTTTAAAGTAATTTTGTCTTGTTGTGCGGAAACATTAGCCAGTAAATAACTTTTTTGTTGATGAAAAAACACTGTTAATCCTATGGACATAATTACAGCCGCAGCTACTCCCAAACCAATTAATTTATGACGGCGTTCTTGGACTTGTAAAGCTTGTTTACGTCGCACTTGAATTAATGCTTCATCTAATAATTCAGGTGGTAAATTCAGGTCTTGTAAAATCTCTTTAACCTGCTGTTGATTAAGTTCTGCCTCTTGACGTAATTGTAATCCTTGGACTTCAGCAATGATCTGGTTTAACTGTTCTTGGTTTAGTGGTTGGTTCATAATTTAAAGTAATTCTTGATTAATACACTTTGGATGGAAAATCATCTTTATTTTATCGCTGCTGCTACCAACTTATCTAAAGAAATCAGAAATTTTAAATCATTTACGGCTCGTTCTATTATTGATTTACTTGAGAAAAATAACGCCAGTTATGTACTTAACCAACTAGAATTTCATAAGTTAAAACATAAAATAAAGCAAGATTATCAACTTTGGCAAAAAGGTTTTCACCCCCAGGCAATTTCTAATGCGGAAATGTTTAAACAAAAATTAGATTACATTCATCATAATCCGGTGCAACGTGGTTATGTTGATGAGCCGTCTCATGGGCGTTATTCTAGTTATCGGAATTATCTGGAATTACCAAGTTTATTGTCTGTTGAGTTGGTTGATTTTTGAGGTGTGAGGTGGGATGCTTGAGGCAGAGCCTCTTGAGGGCATTCCCAGCCGGAGTCTGGGAAGGAGTTAAACGAGTTGATTTGTGAGGTTTGAGGCAGAGCCTCTTGAGGGTATTCCCAGCCGGAGTCTGGGAACGAGTTAAACGAGTTGATTTGTGAGGTTTTAGGGAATTATTGAGGCTAGTGTATCATAAATCCCGGCTAAATTGGTATCCTGTCATTTCAAACTTTTGCGCTATGCTAAATAGGTTGGCGTTAAAAATTGTCGTTATGACAAGGGAACAGGGAACAAGGAACAGGGAAGAGGTTTTGGGCAACTTTTCGTTACTTATGTTGGTTTTTTCCGTTCACCTACTTATCAAATAGATAAATACAGATTATACTTAGCTGATGCACCCTGCCAATATGTAACTTGCGTAGATTCTACCAGAAATTGTCCAGAGGATAAAATTAAATGTCTAAACGATTGATTGAGTTAATGACACTAGCGGACGCACTTACACCAGATGAACAATTAAGTTTAATATCACATCTCGTCCAAAGACTCAGTTTTTGTGAAATATCACCTAAGCCACGTCGTAATCTCACCGAACTTGAAGGAATTGCACCGAATTTATTAGGTGGTATGGATGCTCAAGAATATGTTACACGCATGAGACGTGGTGAGTTTCCAGATTTAGAACTTGAGGAAATGAACACAAGGAAACCAGCGTGAATATTGAGGAAAGTTTACAGGGTGTAACGCGCATATTTTTGGATACTGCACCAGTTATTTATTTTGTTGAGCGCAATCTACAATACTTAGCAATTGTCAGGGAGGTTTTTAATCAAATTCGTGACGGTTCGCTAATAGCTGTCACTTCACCAGTTACTTTAGCCGAATGTTTAGTGTATCCCTATCGTTTAAGACAGACTCAATTAGCGCAAGAATTTATTGACACAATTGTTTATGGAAATAACACTACTCTTGTGCCAATTAATAACCCAAATATAGCTATAAATGCTGCCCAAATACGCGCTAGATATAATTTAGAATTACCTGATGCTTTGCAAATTGCTGTGGCTTTAAACGCAGAATGTGAAGCTTTTCTGACTAATGATCTCACTTTCAAGCGAATTACAGAATTGCGTGTTTTGGTGCTGAATGATTTTAACAATGCTGTGTAAGCAAGAAATTTAGGTGGTGCGCTAAATTGTGTAAATACAAATTAACGCACCCGATAGTTAATTAAGGAACAATCAAAACAGGACAGGGAGAAAGATTGATTACTCGCGTAGTAACGCTATCAGTTGCACCTTCTTCTGTTAAACCTAGACCTCGACAACCCATAATAATTAAACTGGCCTCAATTTCATCAGCAACATCACAAATAGTAAAAGCTGGTTTACCTTGTCTTTCTAGTAATTCAGCTGTAATTCCCTGTTCAGAAAATAGGTTGCGGGCATTTTCTAGCAGTTGACCGACTATTTCAGAAGATACCATGGGACTGGTAGTAGATGCTTCTGCGGTTTGCTCTTCAATAACTGAAAGCAGAATTAAGCGGCTATTATATTTTTGCACGATATTGGCAACTATATCAGCGGCCTCTCTGGCTTCTCGACTTTGATCAATGGGAAATAAAACTGTTTTAAACATATCTCACCTCTGCGCCCCTCACTCCGGTAAAATTTTGATGGTCATATTTTCAAGACAATAACAAAAAAGTAATCAGGAGAGTTGTACTGTGTCTAAAAAGAGTTTAGCAAGTTTATCTGCTGCCGATATATCTGGTAAGCGTGCTTTAGTTCGTGTTGATTTTAATGTGCCTGTGGATGATCAAGGCAACATTACCGATGATACTCGGATTCGGGCGGCTCTACCAACTATCCAAGATTTGACCCAAAAGGGTGCTAAGGTCATTTTAACAAGCCATTTCGGTCGTCCCAAGGGTGTAGATGAAAAATTGCGTTTAACCCCTGTTGCTAAACGTCTTTCTGAGTTGTTGGGACAGGAAGTTATCAAAACTGATGACTGTATTGGTGATGATGTTGCTGCTAAAGTTGCAGCTTTGGACAATGGCCAAGTGCTGTTATTAGAAAATGTCCGCTTTTACAAGGAAGAAGAAAAGAACGACCCCGAATTTGCTCAAAAATTGGCAGCAAACGCTGATTTTTATGTAAATGATGCCTTTGGAACTGCACACCGCGCTCACGCTTCTACTGAGGGTGTAACTAAGTTTTTAAGCCCTTCTGTAGCTGGTTATTTGGTTGAGAAGGAATTGCAATACTTACAAGGTGCAATTGAAGAACCTAAGCGTCCTTTGGCGGCTATTATCGGTGGTTCTAAGGTTTCTAGCAAAATTGGTGTGATTGAAACTTTGTTAGAAAAGTGCGATAAATTGATCATTGGTGGAGGGATGATTTTCACCTTCTACAAAGCACGTGGTTTGAGTGTTGGTAAGTCTTTGGTGGAAGAAGATAAGTTAGAGTTAGCTAAAACGTTGGAAGCTAAGGCTAAAGAACGTGGTGTAGCTTTGTTGCTACCTACAGATATTGTTTCTGCTGATAAGTTTGCGCCTGATGCTAATGCTACCACTGTGAGCATTGAAAATATCCCTGCTGATGGGATGGGTTTAGATATTGGACCTGACTCTGTGAAGTTTTTCCAAGCTGCTTTAGCGGATTGTAAGACTGTAATTTGGAATGGTCCAATGGGTGTGTTTGAGTTTGATAAATTTGCTAAGGGTACAGAAGCGATCGCTCATACTCTAGCAGAAATCGGCAAAACCGGCACAACTACCATTATCGGTGGTGGTGACTCTGTAGCGGCTGTGGAAAAGGTTGGTTTGGCTGATCAAATGAGCCACATTTCTACTGGTGGTGGTGCTAGTTTGGAGTTGTTGGAAGGTAAGGTTTTACCTGGTATTGCAGCTTTGGATGAAGCGTAATTAAATAGGGGTGAAGGATGGGGCTTTTAGGCTTTGTCCTTCATTACTAAGCTGTTGTGCATTTAATTTGTATAAGTGGAACAGGCAAGATGCCTGTTCCACAAGAGTTCAGAATATTAGGATTATACAATTTAGCTGTGTAACAGCTTACTAAGTAATATTTTACTATATTCGATCAATAAGTAATTGTCCCCAAACACTCCTTAATAAAATCAACAATTATCTGAAAATCCTTAAAATCTTCAGTCTGTCTTCTTTCTTCACACATATATTTACAAAATCTCATCTTTTGAAATTCTTGAATTTTGTTTTCTTCTCCATACTCTCCATATTTAGTTTTTGGTAAATAAAATTGTTCTGTAAATAAATGATCAGGAAATAGATTTTCAATTCCTTTTTTAACTTTTCTATTTTTTTGCTGAGGTATTTTCCTAATTTTCAATAGATCATGATCTTCATTAGATTTATTAGTATCACAATCATACAGAAGTAATACTTTCCGAGTTAAAAATTTAGGATTAGAAAGTAAAACATCTCTAGTATTTTTCAAGCCACCATCACCAGTATTGATACTTTTACCTTCACCTATAGAAGTTCCTACCCATTCAATATCTACTTTTCCTAAAATTTCTTTTTCTCCTAATAATTCTAAGGCAGTTGTAATATAAATTGGGTCAGTTTCACCTTCTGTTAAAACAAGAGGTTTATCACCTTTTTCTACAGTTGCTTTCACCTCATCTTTAACAGCATTTATTTTTTTACAGTAATCATAAAACATCCCGTGTCCATGAACGGACATCAAGTAGCTACAGTAATCTTCCCAAACTTGAACCGTCCAATGATTTAATGTTTCTCGAAGATGTTGGTAGGTAGGATTTTGTTCGCCATAACGATCACTTAAAAAAAACTTAGGATCAGTGACTTCTGTATGAGCAGGTATATTATGATGTGCCATTATTTTTAATAAAGCGATTCCCTCTCCTTCCCACATTGTCAGGTGTTGAATTACATAAGATAAATTAGCGGGATTGGAAGAATCTGCAATAACAATTATACAAAATCCTAAATCATTTTCTTCTAGCGAATAACCTTTTTCAAAAGCATTAATAATACCTTGTGCCTGATTTTCTTCTAAAACGTTATCAATCCACCAATCAGGAAGTCTTGGTTGCGTTAATCCATAACCACACATAATCCAAAAACTACCGACTACATTTTGAGGATATTCTTCAAGTAATGATTTTGCTCTCAAGCAGCTAGTAATACCAATGTTAGGTAAATGCACTGTCATTTTCAAAAGTCCTATTAATATGTTATTATAATATCACCCAAGGAGAAAAATATGGAAGTACAAACCCGCATACATACTTACACCCCTGAAGAATATTTAGAATTAGAGGAAAAAGCACTTTATAAAAGCGAATATCGCAATGGAGAAATTATACCCATGACTGGTGGAACTGGTAATCATAATAAAATTACATTAGCTATTGCTGCTATTTTATTATATACACTCCGGCGCAAAAAATATGAAGTTTTTATGGCAGATATACGTTTATGGATACCACAATTTAAAGAATATACTTATCCTGATGTAATTGTAACTGATGGACAAGCTAGTTATACAAGTAACAATAATACTACTGTGACTAATCCTTTATTAATTATTGAGGTTTTATCTAAGTCTACAAGAAACTATGATCAAGGTGAAAAATTTACTTTTTATCGTTCTATTCCCCAATTTAAAGAATATGTTCTAGTGGAACAAAATCAATATCAAGTCATGCACTATAGCAAAACTAATGAGGGAGAATGGATTTTTCGAGAATATAAATCTGAAAATGATATTGTTAAGTTGCAATATCTTGATTTTGAAATTAGTTTAGTAGACATTTATCAAGATGTGAATTTTGAGGATAAGGAATAATATCAAGTTCGGATAATTACTTACGATGTTGAGAAAGAGTCACAATATTAGTATCAAGAATATACAGGGGTTTCCGCTCTTATGAGGTACATATTAAGCCCCCTCTCGAAGAGCGGGGAGGGGGTTGGGGGTGGGGTGACTTTGTACCTCATAACATCGGTAAGTGCT
>JBJUHT010000067.1:0-27199 GCA_046070105.1 Dolichospermum sp. | reverse complement strand
ATTAGCCAGTAAATGTGAACAACTAGATCCCGATGGTATTACCATTTACTTATTTTCTGGGAAATTTAAACGTTATGAGAATGTGACATCTGCCAAAGTTTCACAAATTTTCAAAGAAAATGATCCTTCAGGAACAACAGATTTAGCTGGGGTTCTCAAACACGCTACTGATGATTATTTGCAACGCAAAGCAGCAGGTCAAACTAAACCCAATAGAGAAACAATTTTAGTAGTTACTGACGGTGAACCAGATGATCGTAAAGCTGTAATGAAGGTAATTATTGAAGCTTCTCGTCGTTTGGATAAAGATGAAGAATTGGCTATTTTCTTTATTCAAGTCGGTAATGATCCTCAAGCTACTCGCTTTTTGAAAATTTTGGATGATGAACTGCAAAGTGCAGGTGCTAAATTTGATATTTGCGACACTGTCACCATGGATGATATGGAAGATATGAGTTTATCAGAAGTTTTACTAAATGCTATCACTGATTAACAATAGATTCTCCAGGAATGACAAATATGGATTCCATTGATAAGCTATTAGCTGAAATCAAAACTGAACATACAGAACCCAAAAACACGCCGCCACAGACTAATTCAAATCCTGTGAAAGTGGTTTTATCTAATAAGAAATCAGATGTATTAATAGATAAATTGTTATCAGAAGTACAAGCTGATTTTTCGGAAGCTAAAACCGAATATACACAATCTAACTCTAGAAATAACTTACCGCAAATTCAATTAAATTCACCTCCTCCTAAGTCAGATGTATTTATAGATAACTTATTATCAGAAGTACAAGCTGATTTTCTGGAAAAAGACGCAGCCGAAGCACTGCGAAAACAAGAAGAATTAATACAGGAGAAAATTCGTCAAGAAAAACTCAAAGCCAAACAAAGAGAAGCTTTAGAAAAACCCGCCAAGGAATGGTTATCTAAATTAGATCCTTTATCATCAGAAGGATTATGGTTTGAAAGATTTGCTCAAGGTTATTCTTCTAAATTAGCAGCAGCGATTGATTATTTGCAAACTAATTCCTGAGTAAGTAAGCCCAATAAAACCGAATTAATCACTCTAGTTCTGATAGCTGGTCTGGTGTAGTCATACGTAATGCAGGAGTTGGAAATAAATTTTTAAATCCAGCCAAGCGTTCTCCTAATGATTCTGGTGCAATATTCCAAAGACTTTCATAATAGAAAAAAGCTACTCCCAGATCACGTTGTTGGACAGCGCGGACTTGAGATTGAATCTGTCGAATTGAGACTGGCCTAGTTCTTAAACCTGCCATAATTCCGATTCCAGTAGGAATTATTTGTTTAACTTCTTCGATTTCTGGACGGGAAAGCTTGGAGGTAAAACTATCTAAATTCTCCCGATAAACTTGCATCACTAACTCATCTACTATATTTAATCTTGCCCAATTTAACCAATCTTGCAGCTGAAATTTGTAAGCATAATCATAGTAATTGGGAGAGATAGAAAAAATCATTTTCGGTTTTATTTGTTTAACTGTATTGTTCAGTCTCACCATAAATTCTGTAATCTTATTTGCTCGCCAATTTACCCATTGTGGATCTTTATAATCTTTTGGTGGACTTTTTTGAGTTTCTTTAGTATACAAGGCAACTGTATATTTATCATAGCCAAATTCATGGGGTAAACTGGTATGATCATCAAATTGAATACCATCAATATCATATTTATTAGTAAGTTCTACCAGCAAATCAATAATAAACTGTTGTACTTCTGGGTGAAATGGATTCAACCATGCAACTTCACCAGCAGCAGTAACAGATGTTGTACCACCATCTTGTTTTTGTGTTAACCATCCTGGTTTATTTAATGCCAATTCGGAAGTATTAGGAGTCATAAATCCAAATTCAAACCAAGGAATTACCAGTAAATTTTGACGGTGAGATTTATCAATTAAATCCGCGAGAATATCATGTCCATCTAATCCTTTGAATACAAAAGGTTGAATTTCTAAATCCTTGGCTACTTTGCTAGGATACATCACATATCCAGCATTCCAAACCACGGGATAGACAGTATTAAAATTGAGTTCTCTGAGTTGGCTTACAGCTTCTTGAACTTTAGTCCGATCTTTGAGAATATTTAAATCATTATTTGTAATCCACACACCACGAATTTCTTGATGTGCTATTTGGGCGTTAACAGGTGTTAAAGTGTTTACCCAAAAAACTGTAATTAAGGAAATTAAAAGCCAAGATCGAAATAACGGTTTCAGTAATTTCTGGCGGAAATGATTGTGGTAATTGATTTTCATTTTAATTTGAGAATATGTTCACAAAATTAACTATATTAAAATTCGTTGATTCACAAGTAGATGTAATTCGTGAATTACCCTGACATTTGTTATTTATAGGCAATTATATAGCATTTTGTAAATAAATGACTGAAGAATCTTAATTTTTGTTCTAATTGACTAATCACTCCACAAAAGAACATCAATATTATACAGCAAGTTCAGCTTGAGTGAGGTACACCTTATGCGGGCAAGATGCCCGCACCACAAGAGTTTTATCATTAATAATTATTAATAATTAGTAAAAATAGTTAGTAAGAATTATCACATTTGATGATTACCATTTGCCAGTTATCTGCCTGCTTTTGGTTACACTAGTAGTGGTAATTTTTAGGTTTTGTGTTATAACCCTGTTGTGCAAATGAACTCAAACGAAAGACCACTCTATGGAAGCAGATAAGCTGGCGCGAATAAAAGAGTACGGTGAATTTATTCTTCGCAAAATTGACTCCGTACCCCAATATCCCTCCCAAGAGGAAAATTGGGTTCCCACTAGCCTTGATAATTGTCTGTTGCGGCTGCGAGAGGCCGCTGTGAAAACGGTAGAACTGGCAACCTCACCGGTGAAAATTGCCGTCATGGGGGAATTTAGTAGTGGTAAAAGTTTGCTGCTAGGGAGTCTCATTGGTTATGCAGACGCTTTACCCGTGAGTGAAAATCCCACCACTGGTAATGTCACCGCTATTCATATTCAAGTCCAGGATGATTTTGCAACTACTCAAGTAGATAATTACACTGTAGAATATTTATGCCATAATGGGGTAAATGAGTGTTTACACTTCATGCTGCAAGAAGCAAACCGTCGCGCCATATCCGCTGGTGTTACATCTTTGCAATTAGATAAAATTAAGACTGGTAAAGATATTATTATTTGGTGCGAGGAAGTTTGGAAAAGTTCCAATAATTTGGAGTTGCGCTATTTACTGCGGGAGTTAGTGCTATTTTTGCGGGCTTATCAGGCTTATGGTGAGGCTTTATGCGGTCACTTTTACCAAATTGATGATATTACAGCCCGTGAAGGGTTACAACTGGCAGAAATCCCCTTGGCGATTCAATCTCTTAAATTTGAGGATTTACCTCCAGCGCATATTCGCTTATCTAGTGCGCCGCAAAGATTAACTATTCAATTATTACGGAATAGTTTTCCCTTAATTCGTCGTGTTGATATTCAAGTGAAAATATCACGAGAAATTTGGGATTTGACGGGTGCTGAAGAATTTGTGCTGTTAGATTTTCCCGGTTTGGGGGCAGCTAATTCGGGAACTAGGGATACATTTTTATCATTACGAGAATTGGCGCAGGTACAGACGATTTTAATATTACTTAATGGTAAATCACCAGGGAGCGATCGCGCCAATAAAATCTTGACTATGATGCAGCAACAACGCCCTGGACAAGACCTCAAGGATTTAATTTTAGTAGCAGTGGGACGTTTTGATCAATTACCTTTAGAAAATGAAGGTGGAGAAAGGGAACTAGATTTATTAATTGCTAATCAATCTAATGTTCAACCATTACAAATAAGTACAGTTTTCCAAAAATTGCCAGTTCTAAAAACTATTATTGATGGCGCGGAAGCATTTACTTCTCAAAAAGACCGAATTGTTTTATTATCGCCATTATTAGGGTTAGCTGAATTAGCCAAACGTTCTAGTCAGGTTAAAGCTGGTTCTGCGGAATTTCTGGCGAATTTAGATTATCCAGATTATCTGGAAAAATCGCGGAAATTACAAAAAAAATGGGGTGATTTAAGTGCGGTTTTGTTAGCAGGAGATGGTCGCAGTCAGTTAGGAAGACAATTAGGTTATTTCGCTGAAGATGGTGGTATTAGTAAATTAAGAGAATTGATTGAGATTCATGTTACTAATCACGGTTTAAAGCAATTATATGAAGATAGCCGTCGGGCTGCTGATATGATTCGTCAGCAACAAGAATATCTGCAAGAAATTATCACCGAAATTCATGAACAAGGCATACCTACATCTGATACTCCGGCTTTGATAGAATTAAGATCAGCCATAGAAAGTTTAGATAAAACCTACAGAAACTTTCAAAAAGATTTAGGAAAAGAACAACTGAAAGATAGAAGAGGAATTTTAGTTAGTGATGTTGTTAAAGATGAACTAACTTTTAGAATTTTGAATTGGAATCAGTGGACATTATTATTTAATAAAATCCAAAATGGTACAATTACTTTAGCGGAATTTAAAGGTGCAGCCGGCAAATTATTTGATCGAGGAAATCGGGTGAATACTTCCCTACCAACTAAGAGTGATGACTTTTATCCAGCCTTTGAGAAAACAATTAAAGAATTGGAAAACTTTGCAGGCGATCGCATTCGTCAAGCTGTGATAGACTTATTAAACTCATTAGCCCATAAAATCACCTTAGAACGGGAAAAACTACAAGCCATTCTTCAGCCAGAAATGGAACAAGAAATTGCAGAAAAATTTGGATCTGAAGAAGCTGATTTATTTTATAAACTGTTATTAGGATGTGATCCTCGTCAATGGAAAGAAGCCATTATCACTGAAATAAATAACCATGATCAAACTATCAACCCAGGGAGTATTTTTCCCCTAGCTAGACAAGATGAAAAACACACCATAGGACAAATATTTGATTGGTCCCCTGAGAAAAATCAAACCTCATTGCAAAGTGCTAATCATCAACTTTTTGTCTTACGACTAAGAGATGAAATTACTGCTAGTGCTAGTCTCCACTTAGTACAGTATGTCAATGAAAGTAATCAGCAGGTAAATATAGAAATCAATGGCATTTTAGATCAAATAATTCCCAGTTTACAAAACCTTTCTAAACAAGAAGCACTACTCAGATATATTGCAGCTAAAGATGCACAAAGGGAACTAGCTATTCCCAACTGGCTAGACATTTTAGCCGATATTGCTACAATTAATGATGAATTATTTATTTATAGCAATCTCCAATAAGATGCCAAATTTCTTTTGCAAATTGTGTAAATAAATGATAAATTGATATGAGGATGTCTTTGATTTAATTTATCAGCATTCAATGATTAACCATTAACTTAGATAAGGAACATTAAAAATGCCTGTGGAAATTCAAATTCCACCTAGTTTTAAATTAGGTGTTAGGGAAAACTCACAGTTGCATCTACCTTCCATTCAAATTGTTGCTGTTAATAGCAACATTCCGTACATTTCTCGAATTACCTGTATAGTCAGGGGGACACCAAATCAATTAGCAGCAAAAATTCAAAGAACCTATAGACAATTTCACTCAGCTACACCCAAACAAATCGTTAATATCTGTCAATTAGGACAGGATCTATGTCAATTAGATTCACCTTTAATAACGTTAGTTGACTGTACCTTAAAGGTAATTGTTGAATACTTCGACTCTGACAGTGCGGGAAACCCAAACTTGTCTATATCTAAACATATATCCGCCGAATGTGATCTTTGGTTTATACCTAACTTACAAAAATCACCAAATTCATTTATAGGAAATCATCAAACCATGAACAATTCGCAATTTGACACCTATCTAAATAATTTAAGTCAACAACTTAGCGAAAAACTCAACGAAAAACAAAAGAAAAGATTTCCCGGTTGGTTAGCTTTAGATTTTGGTACTTCTAACTCTACAGTTACACTTTTTGATCCCATTGAAGTTCCCATTGCGGAAATTTTACCCAAAGAACAAGAATTGAGATTAAGACAACGCATGGCTGAATGGTTAAATTCTCCTCCAGATTTAGCCTTAGTAGATATTAGTGCTAGTGAGTGGGAAAAGTTTGTAGTTGATATTAGTAAAAACTTACAAATACCACCAGAACAATTAAGTGAAATTTTTGCAAGTGATCACAAAGAATTATTTTTAGAAGCCATTCGTCAAATTGAATTATGTTTAGGAACAAGTGATAGATTTCGTCGGGCTGTTAGTAAAAAACTTTATGCTATATATCATGAAGTTTTTCGTGTTCCTACATTAGAATCACAAAATTTAATTCCCGTAATTTTAGATATTGACCGCCGCAATACAGAAATTCCCAGTGAAATGGAAGTATCGCAATTAATCCCATTAAAACTACAGATGGGTAGAGACGCAAGAGATAACAGAAAAAAAGCAATAGCCCAGAGAACAACTGTTTCAGTCAAAGAAATTATTAGCAGATTTCATCATTCACCCAAACGCTATTTTGGACAAGATCGATCTTTCCCAATTATCCTAGAAAATGAAGAAGAAAATATTCAAGTTAATCGCCTAATTCAAGCAGCTTGGGCGCAATTAATTGAGTTAACAGCAGATTATCGTCAACGGGCTAGACGCAGGTTTTCTGAAGGCGATTTTTTAACAGCAGTTGTCACTTATCCCACCGTAGCCCCGCCCATAGTTCGCAAAGAAATTAAGCAACTGGTACAAGAATTAGGCATTGATGATGTACAAACAGCTTATGACGAAGCGGTTTCTGTCGCTATCTTTTTCCTGTGGCGAGAATTTGGTGGTAATCTGAATATTGGTATTGAATCTTTCAAAACTCGTTGTCGTCAAAATGGCAATAAATGGTCACAAAATGTTCTGGTTTTAGATATTGGTGGTGGTACAACAGACTTAGCTTTAATTGAACTTACCCTAGAAGATAAAACTCCATTTTTTGCAGATAATGAAGATAGAGGTTTAGGAGGACGTTACTATAAATTAACTCCTAAATTATTAGGTTCTTCGGGACATTTACAACTAGGAGGCGAATTAATTACATTGCGAATTTTTCGCCTATTAAAAGTTGCAATTTCTGATTTTATTCTCACCGCAGTCACTACAGGTGACATTGAAAGTGATAAATTAGAAGACTTAATTAACTCCGAATTAAACGAACGTTTTTTAGAAAACGGAAAATTTCAAACCGGTAGTTTATTAAAATGTATAGATAAAGAAAATCCCGAAGGTGACGTTGCTTTTAAAGATGCCCTAGATACAGCCGAAAAAGTATTACCAACTCGTTGGCAACAAGCACCCCAACGCCTGCAAACCTTTTACACCTTATGGGATCATGCTGAAGCCGCTAAACTCAAATTAGGACAAAAAAACCCCAAGGATGGTTCTTTATTAACCTTCACTTTAAATGAACAACAAATAGGCGAACTTCTTGTCCAAAGTTCAGTTAAATTTCAAGTCAGAAGCCCTGAATCTATTTCCTTAACTATAGATAATCAACAGTTTGAACGGGCTATCATCTCATCTATTAAAGAAGCAATTGGTATTGCTAAAGGTTTAATAGAAAGTCGTCTCAATTCGGAAATTAATCAAAAAGTAGATTGGTTAATTCTCTCTGGAAAAACTTGTAATCTTGATTTAGTTCAACAACAAATTTATGCAGAATTTAGTAAATCACCATATTTTGTTTGGAACCCAGAACGGATTACTTTTGTTTTAGAATTTACAAAACTTGCCACCTCCGCAGGTGCTTGTTATGCCGAAAAATTGCGTCGTTTTCGATTTGATCCTCAAGAATCTAAAAATTTGTTACGCAAGGGCGCAAATCAATTAGAAATTGATGTTAAAAACCTGTTTTATTATCTTCCTTGTAATTTTAAACGCAAAACCCAAAGTAACGAACCATTGACAATTTTTAAAGCTGGACAAGAACTATATCAACTTGCACCTTTAGACACCGTTGCTAAAGTGCGAACACCTTGGCAGGGTATACAATTAACTAATATTATTTATCGTCAAGATTATGAAAACGGAACTTTTCGCCTGTGGGGGAGTTTTGACGGTAAAATATTAATGGATAAATTGGCTATGGAAGAACAGGAATTTCTCAAAAAAATCAAAATCCAATTTGAGATTGATCAAGCTTTACAATTTAGTGTTTTACTATGTCAAGGTAATCCCCATTACTTAATAGATGTACCTGGTATTAACATTAATTCAGTTATCTCTCCGCCGGAAAATACTCTATTTAATGATGGTAATTTAAAATGGAATATAGCCATAGAAAATACTAATCATAACTTAAATGATGGTGATATTGCTGTTAATGTTTTAGAAGCAGCCACCGTTGATCAACCTCATGCTTATCATTTAGTATTTGCAGTTGATAATAATGAGAGTAAGACTATGGAAATATTTCATTATTTACAAGATGGTGTCGAACAACCAGGAACAGGATTAATCAGTAAACCTTTACCACCATTTCCCCAAAGTGGTGAACATACCTTTTATATTTACCAAATTGATAGTCATACAAATACCAAAAAATGGCTGCGAATTGGTACACTAAATAAACCCGATATGATCACAGATTATCCTTGTCAATATCATGTAACTCTTGATCATGCAGGAATATTAAGAATACACGCTGGTGCAGTTCCTTATTGGACATCTAATCATCAACAATGTCTCCAACAAGAAGGATGTGTTTATCGGACAGAATTGGAATTACAACCCAACGAAGTTGATAAAGAACGCGATCCATTTTGCGGTATTCATTAGCTTTTATTCCGTAGGTTGGGTTGACCCAAGGAAACCCAACATTATTAATCATTTACAGCATTTTTGACTCTGATGAGGTACAAAATTGAATCATGAAACTCTTGTGGTACGGGCATCTTGCCCGCTAGATATGTACCTCATAATACCGGGGGTTACGCTGCGGCTTAAAAAAACCTAAATTTTCTATTTTCATCCTGATAAAATTATGCAGAATTTACATAAACTACTCAATACAGAAAATTCAGAATTAGCCAAAATATTGCGGTTTAATTTATATGGATTAGTCGCAATTTTAACGCAAGCAAATCAAGAATATCCCATTGATCCGGGAATAGGATTAAGTGAAGAACTTCTACAAGAACTTGATGAATTATTACAACATACTCGATTTCTTGAACAAGTTGAGGATCTAGGGGAATTAAAAGAATCTCAATTAATAAACGACTTAAAATTATTCAAATTAAAAGAAGCTTTTAATAAAGATCCAGAATTAAATTTTTATTTAGGTACTTCTTCAATTGAGAGTCAAAATGATGGGGAAATATGGGACGAAATTCAGAGAAAATTGTTGCGAGTTCCCGAAGATATAGCGACATCTTGGAGAGAAATCGCTTTAAAAACAGCGCAGGAATTAGGTGCAATTGTAGATCATGAAAATCTTGAAGAATTACCATTTGTCCGCGATGAAATTATTTATCCCGGGTTGAATGGTACAATTCAAGCCAAAGGACTATGTTTATCTCAACAAGCTTTATTAAATTCAGAAATTACCCAAAATCATCTTTCTGAAAACTTATATTCAATTGCAGGATTTTTACTTTTATATATTAAATTTATAGAAATAGATACAGACTTACATCATGCTTTAAAAAGTATTTTTAGCTTTGATGTAGTTTCTTTAAATTCTAAATTAGAACAACGTCATCAATATATTGACGCTTTAAAAGATCGCTTTTACCGTATCCAAAAATATAGTGAAAATATTGATATAGTTATAGAACTATGTGCCTGGATTGACATAGATGAAGCTATTAATTCTCTAGTATTTATCCCTCCTGCTGAAAGTTATTCCTGGTGGGGAAAATTACAAAAAGAGTCCCGTCGTATCCTGAGAAAAGCCGCTGATAAAGCGATAAAAGCGGGTAATGAAGTGAAAATCAAACAATTATCAGGACTATATGCTGATGTTTGTGAGTTTTCTAAAGATGACTTGCAATTAGATTGTGGTGGTACTCCTGGAGAGGTATTAACTTGTTTGCGAGTCTATGCCAAAATCAATCAACAAGAGTATCCAGGAAGGGTGATATTTCGGACTTTACGCTAAGATGACTAAACAATTCTCAACATCTACCATGACGAATTTTCCAATCGCTATCAAATCCTCCCAGCGATCGCCAAAAATGATAAAGTAAATAAATAGTATTCTCGGATAAATATTTTAATATAAGGAGAAATCAATGGAAGGTAAAAGATTTATTCATAAAATCAAATTACAAAACTTTCTTTCCTATGGAAGTGAGGGAGAAGAAATAGAACTACAACCGCTAAATGTGTTAATTGGTGCTAATACTTCTGGTAAGTCTAATTTAATAGAAGCTATTGGTATTTTAAAAGCAACACCAACAGATTTACCTGCTCCATTTCGTCAAGGTGGAGGTATTGATGAATTTTTATGGAAGGGTGAAGGAAGTAATTCTATTGCTAATATTGATATTATCTTAAATTATCCATATCCAGAAAAATATGGAAAAAATTTACACTATAAATTAAGTTTAACATCAGTAGGACAAAGATTGGAATTAGTAGATGAAGCTGTAGAAAATGCACAATCCTATGAAGGACAAGAAGATGTATATTTTTATTATCGTTATCAAAAAGGTAATCCAGTTCTGAATATTAATAATCAAGAAAAAAGGTATTTACGGAGAGAAGATTTAATTTCTGATCAATCAGTTTTATCTCAAAGAAAAGATCCTGATGTTTATCCAGAATTGTCTTATCTTAGCACTCAATTCTCTAAAGTAGGCTTATATCGTCATTGGCAAATGGGAAGATATTCAGAACCAAGAAATGCCCAAAAAGCTGATTTACCGCTACATCCTTTATTGGAAGATGGCAGTAATTTAGGTTTGGTTTTAAAAGCTTTACAACGTAAATTAGGTCAGAGAAAACTTATTGAATATCTGGAAAAATTCTATGAAGAAGCAGAAGAATTAGATGTAAGCATATATGGCGGTACGGTCCAAATATTCATTCGGGAAAAGGGGTTAATTCAACCAATTCCAGCTACTCGTTTATCAGATGGTACACTACGATATTTATTTTTAATGGCTTTACTTTTAGATCCTAATCCACCACCTTTAATTTGTATTGAAGAACCGGAATTAGGTTTACATCCAGATATTTTACCAACTATTGCAGAATTGTTAATTGAAGCATCTCAGAGAACTCAATTAATTGTTACCACTCATTCTGATGCTTTGGTTTCTGCGTTGAGTGAATATCCTGGATCTGTAGTAGTTTGTAAAAGAGATGAAACAGGATCTCATCTTCATCGTCTTGAACCTAATAAGCTAAAAAATTGGTTAGAAAATTATACTTTAGGCGACCTATGGCGCATGGGTGAAATAGGGGGAAACAGATGGTAAAAGAAGTTCGTATTCATATAGAAGGGGGTGGAGATTCCATAAGTCAGAGAACTCCACTCAGAAAAGGATTTCGTGAGTTTTTTAAAGAATTAGTAAACGAAACAAAAAGCAAAAAAATTGAATGTAATATCATTATGTGTGGTACTCGTAATCATGCTTTCCGTGACTTTAAAAATGCTTTAGAATCTCATCCTGATGCTTTTAATATATTGCTGGTTGATGCAGAAGCGCGTGTTACAAAAAATTCCCCTTGGGAACATTTGAAATTGAGAGATAATTGGGATAAACCAACAGAAGTTAATGATGATAATTGCCATTTAATGGTTCAAACAATGGAAGCTTGGTTTATTGCTGATATTGATGCTTTAAAAGCATATTATCGTCAAGGATTTAAAGTAAGTGGTATTCCCAAAACTCCTCATGTGGAAACTATTGCAAAAGATGATTTAGAACGTATTCTCAAAATTGCGACTGCTAATACTAGCAAAAAAGAGTATCATAAAATCAACCACGCTTCTGAATTATTAGGTAAGATAGATGCAAATAAAGTTCGTCAAGCTTCTCCCTATTGCGATCGCATTTTCAAAACCATAATGGATGTATTAAAAGATAACCCCAACTAAGCATAAACACATCAAACCTTCCCATCTCTGCGCCTCTGCGTGAGCTATATTCACTTAAAATACAAAAAAAATAAAAAATAAATAAACTTTAAGCGATCGCTCCCAAATTCCCACATCACGCTATCATCAAAGACAGTGGCAATCAACCCTCAGCATCTACCATGACGAATCCGACACCAGAACCCAATCAACCAAACACACCACTTACTGATACAAATCTGGTAGAAGACCGCAGTAAGCTGAGTAAAATGTATCAGCATTACGTAGATATGAAGGATAAATACCCTCATGCGTTGCTGCTGTATAGAGTTGGTGATTTTTTTGAAACCTTTTTTCAAGACGCTGTAACCGTCTCCAGAGAATTAGAACTAGTTTTAACCAGTAAACACGGTGGTGATGTCGGGCGAGTCGCCATGACAGGTGTACCTCATCACGCTTGGGAACGCTACACAACCCAACTGGTAGAAAAAGGTTACGCTGTGGTAATTTGTGATCAAGTAGAAGACGCATCAGAAGCAGTAGGTTTAGTTAAACGGGAAGTAACGCGCATTCTCACACCTGGGACATTGTTGGAAGAGGGAATGCTCAAAGCAAGTCGTAATAACTACATAGCTGCTGTAGTAATTGCTGTCAATCATTGGGGTTTAGCCTATGCAGATATATCAACGGGGGAATTTCTCACATCTCAAGGCAGTAATTTAGAACACCTAACTCAAGAATTAATGCGGTTACAACCCGCTGAGGTACTATTTCCCACTAATGCCCCGGATTTAGGTAGTTTACTGCGTCCAGGAGAAACTTCCCCATCCCTTCCTCAGTGTTTACCACCATCATTTTGTTATAGTTTACGCTCTCAAGTTCCCTTTTCCCAAGCAGAAGCTAGGAGTAAATTATTACAGAAATTCAAAATGCGATCGCTCGAAGGGTTGGGTTGTGAACATCTTCCCCTCGCTGTTCGCGCCGCTGGCGGTCTTTTAGACTACATTGAAGATACACAAAAAGCCCATCCTGTATCTCTGCAATTATTACGCACCTATACATTTACTGATTATTTGATTGTAGACCATCAAACACGCCGTAACCTGGAAATTACCCAAACTGTCCGCGATGGCACATTTCATGGTTCTCTATTATGGGCTTTAGACAGAACTAGCACCGCTATGGGTAGCAGGGCTTTAAGAAGATGGTTGTTACAACCGCTACTGGAAATTAAAGGGATTAAATCACGCCAAGATACTATTCAAGAACTAGTAGAAAATACCCCTTTGCGGGATGATATCCGGCAATTATTAAGGCAAATTTACGATTTAGAGCGTTTAACAGTTAGAGCCGCTTCTGGTAGAGCAAATGCACGGGATTTAGTCGCTTTAGCTGATTCTTTCTCACGATTACCTGAATTATCTCGTCTAGTTACCAATGCAAAATCCCCCTTCTTGAAAGCCTTGCAAAAAGTTCCCCCAGTGCTGGAAGAACTGGCAGAAAAAATACACGCCCATATCGTAGAATCACCACCTATACATCTTAAAGAAGGTGGTTTAATTCGGGCAGGTATTAATACGCTTTTAGATGAAAGAAAGGCTACTGTGGAAAGTGATCAACAATGGATTGCAAACTTAGAAGTTGAGGAAAGAGCCAGAACAGGAATACCTACATTGAAGGTAGGATTTAATAAAACTTTTGGTTATTACATCAGTATTTCCCGCAGTAAATCTGACCAAGTTCCCGATAATTACATCCGCAAACAAACGCTAACAAATGAGGAACGTTACATTACTCCCGAATTAAAAGAACGAGAAGCACGCATTCTCACAGCGCGAGATGATTTGAATCAACTGGAATATGAGATTTTTAACGCTTTACGAGATGAAGTGGGTAATCAAGATGAAATTATACGCAATGTTTCCCGCGCTGTAGCCGCAGCCGATGTATTATCTGGTTTAGCTCAATTGGCTGGACATCAGGGTTATTGTCGCCCGGAAATGCTGACAAGTAGAGAAATTGAGGTGATTGATGGTCGTCACCCGGTGGTGGAACAGTCTTTACCTCCTGGGTTTTTTGTCCCTAATTCGACTAAACTTGGTCAGTTGTCAGTGGTCAGTGGTCAGTTGTCATTAGAAGCAATTATAGAGAACAATCCTGATTTAGTTATTCTTACAGGTCCCAATGCTAGTGGGAAAAGTTGTTATTTGCGTCAAGTTGGGTTAATTCAATTAATGGCGCAGGTGGGGAGTTTTGTCCCGGCTCGTTCTGCTAGATTGGGAATATGCGATCGCATTTTTACTCGCGTTGGTGCAGTAGATGATCTGGCCACAGGTCAGTCTACTTTTATGGTGGAAATGAATGAAACTGCTAATATCCTAAATCATGCAACCTGTCAATCTTTAGTTTTATTAGATGAAATTGGTCGCGGCACAGCAACTTTCGACGGGCTATCAATCGCTTGGGCTGTAGCTGAATATTTGGCTGTTGATATTAAATCTCGCACAATTTTCGCCACTCATTATCATGAGTTAAATGAATTAGCTACTATTATTTCTAATGTCGCCAATTATCAAGTTACGGTTAAGGAGTTACCAGACCAAATTATCTTTTTACATCAAGTTCAACCCGGTGGCGCTGATAAGTCTTATGGTATTGAAGCCGGAAGATTAGCCGGTTTACCCCCAGTAGTAATTCAACGCGCAAAACAGGTAATGACACAAATCGAAAAACACAGTAAAATAGCGATGGGGTTGCAAAATTTAGAGTAAGTAGGTTGGCGTTAAAAATTGTCGTTATGACAAGGGAACAGGGAACAGGGAACAGGGAAACTTTACTTTTCGTTACTTATGTCGGTTTTTTTCCGTTCACTTACTTAGTTTTGTAGGTTGGGTTGAGGAACAAAACCCAACACTTACAGCATATTACCGAGTCTAGGCATCTTCTGGTTCAAATTGTGCTACAGTTACAGCATTAAAGGCAAAAGATAACACCAGAGGAATGGGACATTTAAACCAAAAAGCATAAATTAATGCTAAAATAGTCGTGGATATAGCAGCACCAGCCCAGTACATTTCTTGATTAGTGAAACCATTTTCCTCTTTAATTATTCTTAACACATTCATGGGTATTGGTTCTGGCATCACCCCCCCCGGAGGAAACGCCCAATAATTACCACGTCTCTCCATAAATAAATCTGTCCAGCCATTTTCTAAGCACCACGCTTCAATCCATTGAATAGAATAACGATCCATCATAAAAATACCAATTTCACCTTGTGAATATGTGTCTTAGGTCAATTTCAATAACTCGAAAATTTGCATAAAACTAAATACCAACTCACCATACCAACTCACCGCTGCGGTTAATTACCCTTTAAACCTGATTCCATGCAGTTTCATCTTGATTTGGTATTAGTCAGATAACTGTTAGCAATAACATTCATTAAATTTCATTAAATTTAAGTCCATCATTCTACATATATATTAAACATTATGTACATATTGGCAACTTCGCTCCTACAGCTATGACCATAGTTAACAGACTAACACTTGTTCGACCTATGATAATTGAAAAGATAATAAACTTTACTTATCATCAAAGTTTATGAACAATTGTAAATACCCAAGTCCTGACAGCCTAATTATTCAATCTTCACCAATTTAGAGAATATAGTAATCACTCAAAAATTTATTACAAAATATTAAGCATTGCCCAAAATTCACCCAATTACCCATTATCAATTACCCATGATCAGATTAAACTAGATGATATTAACTGAGATTAATTAAATATGTTTTGGCAAAAATGCTTAGGATTGATTTTGGTAATTATGATTTGGTGCATTTCACAGCCCGCACTAGCAGACTGGACTCATCCTTTATCTTTTAGTAATGCGGAATTGTCAAGACGAGACTTTTCTAGACAGAGTTTACAAGCAGCGGAATTTTCTAACGCTAACCTGGAAATGGCTAACTTTACAAGCGCTGACTTGCGAGGAGCAATTTTAAGTGCTTCAGTAATGACAAAAGCAAATTTACATGGGGCAGATTTGACAAATGCCATGGTTGATGGGGTAAAATTAATAGGTGCTGATTTAACTAATGCCGTTTTAAAGGAAGCTATTTTACTCCGTACTATATTTACGGATGTTAACATCACAGGTGCGGATTTTACAGAGGCAATTCTAGATAAAGCGCAAATTAAAGAGCTATGTCAAAAAGCCAGTGGTGTAAATTCTCAGACTGGTGTACAAACTCGTGATTCCTTAGAATGTCAATGAAACTTGGTATAATCGGTGGTGGACAACTGGCTGGGATGATGGGATATACAGCAAATAAGCTGGGAGTAGAATTAATAGTCCAAACTCCTGGTCAAAATGATCCGGCTGTATCTATTGCCCAGGATAGCATTTTGGCCGCAGTTGATGATGCCGCCGCCACAGAAATTTTAGCTACAAAGTGTGATATTATTACCTTTGAAAACGAATTTGTCAACCTCAGTGCTTTATCACTTTTAGAAAAACAAGGTGTTTGCTTTCGTCCTCAGTTAGCAGCTTTAGCACCTCTATTAGATAAATATGAGCAACGTTGCTATTTACAAGATTTAGGTTTACCAGTTCCCCAGTTTTTTGCCTTGTCAGGGGAAAAAGAGGTAGAATCACAAATAGAAAATTTGGGTTTTCCTGTGGTTCTCAAAACCCGCAGACACGGATATGATGGTCAAGGAACTTTTATCATTCCCAATTTTGCAACTTTATCAAAAATAATTAATCACAGCAAAGCTCAGTTTTTAGTTGAAGAATTTGTACCCTTTACAAAAGAACTAGCTATCATTGCAGCACGTTCTGTAAACGGGGAAATTGTCACCTATCCAGTGGTAGAAACTTTTCAAAAAGAACAGGTTTGTAGATGGGTAATTGCACCTGCTACAATTACTCAAGAACAAAATTTACAAATTGAAGCGATCGCCTATAAACTATTAAATAGCCTGGAATATGTAGGAGTTTTCGGTATAGAACTATTCCTCACCGCTGAAGGAAAAATCTTAGTCAATGAAATAGCACCACGCACCCACAACTCTGGACATTATTCCCTTGACGCTTGTGAAACTTCCCAATTTGAACAACACCTCAGAGCCGTGTGTGGTTTACAACTAACCAATACTACATTAAATTGTGCTAGTGCTGTCATGGTTAACTTACTAGGATATGAAACCAGCCAAAGCGACTACCAAAAACAACGTCAACAACTAGCAGAAATTCCCCAAGCCACCGTTCACTGGTACGGTAAAACAGAAGCCCGTCCAGGACGTAAACTAGGACATATCACCGTTTTATTAGAGCAAAACAATCGAAATGCAATAAACGAAATTATACATAAAATAGAATCTATCTGGTATCCCCCAACAAAAATTTGTCAAAATTTTCCAGAATAAACACACAAACTATTTTTCAAGGCTATAATAAATTAGTTCCACTACGACGATTGGTGACTGCCATCAAGTTTTTTGATCTATGTCTTTAACAACAAGGGAGCTAAATACTTCTCATGGCAGTATACCGGGCTTGTACCCGGAAACTTTAAATGAGAAACCTCGGTTCCCACCTGGTTTAACCAGGTCATAAACTTAGGTAAAACGGCGTTGTGGTGAACTACAAAATTTTAGCCCCCCAGTTGAAAAAACCGGGGTGCTTTCTCATTTTTCATAATTACTCCCTACTCTCTTCCAGAAAGCAAGAATGTAAAAAAATTAGCATTTTTTTAGTCTAAAAAGAACTGATGACAAGAAAAATCCCCGTATAAATTCTTTATATTGACAAATAATAGAACCTGACTATGCCATTAGGGAGAGAATTACCACAGTTGCTGAAGCAGCGCTTGTTTTATAAAGGGCGCAAATTTGACTTTGAAGTTAATCGTTTGCGTTTACCCAACAAATCAGAAGGGGAATGGGAATGTATTCGTCACCCCGGCGGTGCTTTGGCTATACCTATGACCGCAGATGGTAAGCTTGTACTTGTGCGTCAATATCGCTTTGCAGTCCAGGGAAGATTGTTAGAATTTCCTGCTGGTACTGTAGAACCCAATGAAAGTCCTTTAGAGACTGTTAAACGGGAAATTGAAGAAGAAACCGGCTATCATGCTCGTCAGTGGGATAAACTAGGGGAGTTTTTTCTTGCTCCTGGTTATTCCGATGAAGTCATCTATGCTTTTATCGCTAGAGATTTACAAAAGCTGGAAATACAACCAGCAAAAGATGAAGACGAAGATATCGAAACGGTATTACTCACTCCTCAAGAATTAGAAACAGCCATTTTGACAGGACAATTTGTAGATGCTAAATCTATTGCTAGTTTTTTCTTGTTGCGTTCATTTTTAGCTTCTGAGATAACAATCCAATAGACATCTCCGACCAAGAATGTAGAGACGTTCCATGAAACGTCTCTACAAGGGTTCTAGGAAACGCACATTTAATTTTCGGAGATGTCTAATAGAATCGGAAATTTTCAAGTCTTAACTTAATTTTACAGCGGATTTTATCTGATAGCCCGCGTGGTGTAGTCATCCAAGGTACACTTTTAGCGGGCAAGATGCCCGCACCACAAGATTTTTATCATTACAGCACTTCCCGATGTTATGAGGTACACTTTTAGCGGGCAAGATGCCCGCACCACAAGATTTTTATCATTAATATCTGCAAATTTTCAAATTTTAATATTAGGAACTGCTGTAAATTTCTCAAAAATTGACTTAATATCTTGAATAACTGCCAACATAATCACGGACTCGATAATCTATATATTGAGCCAAGATTTTTTTGGTGGGTGCAAATTCTCTTAATTGGCCAATATGATTTTCATTATATTCAAACAGGGCTGTAAAATCTGCGAGTCGAGAGACCTGGTGCATATTGTGAGAGATAAATATAATTGTCAGTTCAGAACGCAAACACTCAATTAGTTCTTGAATTTTCATGCTGTTCATGGTATCAAGTCCACAACAAAGTTCATCCATGAGCATAACTTGGGGTTTGACGGCTAAAGCGCGAGCAATACACAGACGTTGTTGTTGTCCACAACCTAGTTCCAAAGCAGATTTATGTAGCTTATTTTTGACTTCTTCCCAAATATCGGCAGCTTTCAGAGCTAACTCAACAATATCATCTAATTCTGATTTTGGTCGCCATCCTGTTAATTTTACACCGTAAGCAATATTATCATAAATGCTAATAGGGAAGAGATTCGGTGTAGGATAGATGATGCTAATTTGACGACGCAGACGATGAAGATTAATTCGTCGTTCATAAATATTTTGTCCGAAAAATTCTATTCTTCCCTCCGTTTTCACTTCTCCCTCTAGGTCACTCATGCGATTAAGAGATTTTAAAAAGGTAGACTTACCACAACCACTAGGTCCAATAATAGCAATGATTTTATTTTGCGGAATATCCATGGATACATGATCAAGAATTTTTTTCTTGTTGTAGTAAAAACTAAAGTTTTTGATACTAATGGCAGGAATTATTTTACTCATGTTCATAAAGGAAGGAATCACTAGTTAGAAGTTACCGAATCAGAATACTTGTGAAACTTTATATTTGATTATAACCTAAATTGTATTCTTGATTTATCGGCTATATCATCACTACCACGCTTAAATTAATCCAATAAAGGCAAACTGATCATGTTACAACGTTTTATTTTGGTCATTACTACTCTTATTTTCTGGCATTTGTCTATTTTTAGCGCCCTAGCAAAGGATAAAAAATTTGAAAATTTGAATAAATTTCCTCCCAGTCCTTTGGAAATAACTACTCCAGACTCACTATTACCAAATTTAGCAAATAAACGGGAATTAACACCATTAGAATTACAAAAATTAAAGACGGATTTAGATGAGTTAAATCAACAGGCACAGGAGATATTACAGGGAGAAGATAATCAGAAAGCTTTTGAGATTTGGAACCGTGAATTAAGATTAAGAAGGTTTTTAGGTCCATTGGCTGAAGTGGAAGCTTTATCAAGGGTAGGAGAAATTTCTGTCAATGAAAATGAACGAGAACAAGTGCAATATATTAGTCAGCGACTACAAGTAATTCACGAAGATATATTAAAACAAAAAAACACCGATTTACAATTATGGAAATCCCTAGCTACTGCTTATCAAAAACTTCGTCTTTATAAATTAGCAATATCAGCTTATGAACAAATTCTGATTTTAGGAAAACAGCAACAAGATTCATTTGCAGAAATAGAAACTTTAAAGAATATTGGTGAATTAAATTTAAGTTGGTTTGATTATAATCAAGCTGCTAATGTTTACCAAAAGTTGTTAAATTTGGTAATTAGTCAAGGTGATAAAACTAATGAATTAGTCTATTTACAACAGTTAGCTTATATCTACACTCAAGGAAAACAACACCAAGCTGCAATAGATATATTCAATAAATTAGTGGCAATTTCTACTAATGAACAGAATTTGACTCAAATTCCAACTTGGAAATTAGCTATAGCTGGAAATTATGAATTTCTAGCTCAAGAAAACCCGAATTTCAGACAACAGGCTTTTGATAATTATCAAGAAGCTTATACTATTGCATGGAAATTAGAACAGTACGCTAGGGCTGGAGAAGCATTAAATAAATTAATTGCTTTTTATCGCTTACAAAAACAAATTACCGCCGCCTTAGAAACTAGTCAAATTCTTATCGAAGCAGAAACATTAGCTAATAATTTTTATGGTTTAATGTCGGCTTATGATCAAATTGGTAACTTGTATTTAGAACGCAAAGAATACACAAAAGCATTAACAGCATTTGCGAAAGGATTAGAAATAGCTCAAGAACTTAAATATCAAGAATCATACTTTACTAAACAAATTGAAAACTTAAAAACTCAGATGAAAATCTAGAGGATATCAGAATAAATAAAAAAGTCCGCTCACGCGGACTCTGGACATTGGATAAGGTTAAGTTGTCACCAAGAGAGCCTACAAGATGTTAGACTTATTTATATTTTTACTAATTAATTTTAGATAATCAAGTGGTTTGATCTAAGAGTTAGGACATAATTACTGTATTTATGTCTGAAAAAAAGGTATTTATTAATGATGATTATTATAGGTGAATAACTCTAAAGGCTTAATTCACAATTGATAATTGATAAAGCGGTATGCACTTGAATGAGATAGAGAATTTAACCAAAAACCATACACAGAAGGACTTTTACCTCTGTTCCCTGTTCCCTGTTCCCTGTTCCCTGCTATAATTCATAGTCCAAAATTGTAGAAATTGTGGACATAATTAAGATAGTTTTGTCTGAGATTTTTTCACACATATTTTAGGTTTATTGGGTGCTGTAATAACAGTTTGTCAAACAGTTTTTAAATACTTAGATTCATCAAATTAAGAACAATTGTAACTTAAAATACTCGTACTTAAATTCTGGGCGTAAATCACCTCAATATTACAGCAATTTTAATGTACTTGTACCACACTTTTGTTTTATATTCCTTTCTTCCTTTGCGACTTTGCGCCTTGGCGTGAGACTTTAAAATGTGGTTTATTTACCTAAAAATCGCTGTATTACCAAACTCCAACTTATCCAAGGACTCTGTAAAAAATACAGATTTTTTTTACGCTGTCACATATTTATATATTTTTATGAAATAACTGTGCTTATGACAATGACAAGCGGCTCTTTACCTTGAGTAAGAATTTTAAAAAAAGTATTTAATTTGACAGATATATCCGTCCCTTGATCAGTGAAGATACTCGCACCAATAGTAGCAGGTTGAGCAGCCGCGTCACCACTATCATAGCTCATTTAGTAATAACTTTGACATAATATTATTAACTTGCTAATTTTAAACCTTTGTCTCCATGACGTGCTGTGCAGTTTGTAACGTTTGAGGTAAACTCCAATCTGGACGTAGTTTAGCCGCTTGACGTAAATAAATATGGTGAATTGGCTGAGAAACTGGTAAATTGGCGTGAATGAGAAAGCGAATACAACGTGGTAAACTTCCCTCCACGTGCATTTGTTGTACATCTAACATAGCTACATTATCCCACAAAGGCCGACTGCGTGCGATCGCTGCTGGGAAAATAGCATCCAAATCCTTAGTTACAGAAAAAGTTACACTAATCATATCCCCCGGTTGCAATTTATTTCTTTCTTCTAACTCATCTAATAATTCTGTCACAGATTCTCTAATTGCTTCGATACTGTTTTCGGCAACAGTTGTTGCACCACGAATTGCTCGCATTTGCCATTTCACTGCTAAAATCCTCCTTTTTTATTTGTCAGTGTCAATTGACCACTGACTATTAACTTTATTAGGGGCGGTATAACCACATAGGTAAACCACTTGTAGACATTTCAAATTCTAACCAATCAATTCCTGTACCAACAAGCGATTTAGCTCGACGGTTTCCCGATAATACGCGACTCAACAATGGTTTTTTATCCTCTAGCGTATAGCAAAGAGTTTTTTCCGGATCAAGTCCTACTAATTCCGCTGTCCAACGTCTTGCATCCTCTTCTGTCCCTAACCGGTCCACCACACCCAATTCTAAGGCCTGCTGTCCCGTGAAAATTCGACCGTCAGCAAAGCTTTTGACCTTTTCTACAGACAGTGAACGCGCCCCCGCCACCGTTTCTACAAATTGTTGATAACTATAATCAATCAATTCTTGCAAAATAGTTTGCTCTGGTTCTGTTAGTTCTCGATCAAAAGCTAATATATCTTTATATGGTCCTGATTTAATCACTTTAAAGGAAACACCAATTTTTTCCAGTAACACCTCTAGGTTGTTACCCCGTAAAATCACGCCAATACTTCCTGTAATTGTTCCTGGGTTGGCCATAATATGTTCCGCACCCATACCAATATAAACACCGCCAGAGGCAGAAATGTTGCCAAAACTGGCGACTATTTTGATTTTTTTACTTAGTCTCTTCAAAGCACTGTAGATTTCTTGAGAGTCCCCCACTGTACCCCCAGGACTATCAATGCGTAGAAGCAAGGCCGGAAATTTCCTTTCTTCTACAGTTTTTAACGCTTCCAATACGTATCTACGGGTTGCACTAGCGATCGCACCGCTAACTTCAATCCGTGCAATTTGTTTTCGTAAGTTGGGCTTCAATGGCCAAATCATGAGCAATCAAATAACTTTCTAATCTTCTGAATATCTTTAATATAGAACTAAAGAGCCTGAATCTCACGGGTTAACTTAAACCATTCAAAATCCCAGTTGCCAGCAGGTAAAAATCACAATAAATACTACCCTCTTTAGGGCTGATAAAAGTTGCCAAATCAACCACTCTGGAAAAATTTAAGGAAATTTTTAGATTTTGTGTGTAGTTTTATTTGATATTGTCAAGGTACGAGAAGTAAATTTTCACAAAAATTTGCTGAATGTCAATAATATTGACATTAAAAATACAAGTTCTCGGCACAAAGCTAATAACTTTTAACAAAAATACAAATTTAGCCACATTTCACCGGGAATATTACTTTTGTGATTGTGTCATTTTTTCAGGACAACTTGATGTTATTTGATTTTAAGAGTCAGTATGGAGGATTTGAGAACGATAATAAACGTAAGTTTCAAACAAAGCCCCGACAAAGCCACAGGTTAAACTAATGATCAAGAGTCCATTGAAGGAACTACCACTACCAAAAGTATCCAGGAAATGTATAATTTGCACAGTGGCAGAAATCATGCCCTGTAACCCAGGAATGTAACTAAAAATAGATAAAACCAACAGAATGCCACCAAATAGGAATATGGGAGCAATAAAACTAAAAACGGTGGTTAAGACCAGGGAACGGAAAAAGTTCATTGTCAGACCAGGTTATTGTGTAACTGAGGCAAACGGCGAAAATTGTCTTGGCATAAAGCCGGAATTATATTTCACCCAGACGAGCAAAGTCGTAAAGTTAGAAATTATCAACTTTTCAATTTCATACTCCCATTGAGCAATGCCTACAATTTTAACCGCTACCTTCTACAATACTGGCGATCGCTCCTAAATCTTCATTTCGTCAAGAATCTTAAGTTTTCATTAAATTACACTGGTGATGGTTATCTCCAGTGAATTAGCTATTTTTTGATGTTTAAAATCTGTAAAACCCTGAAATGACAAGGAAATATATCTCAGTCTGCAATTAACTGGACGTAAAAACTCTCTAAAAACCTGCTTAATTTTCTGATAAAAGTTGTAACGTAAGTTCATAACTTCATCAGTTAGAGATATTACCTGACCCAAGACCCCCAGACAAAAGAGTTTTTAGCCCCAGTATGATGGTATTTTAAGGTGGATGATTGATGAAATCCTGAATACACAGCATCTTTTACTATTTTAGATTTTAGTTAGTATATATGGCTAAATCCAGTTTAGAATCATGGAGTCAGCGATTACTAGCTGCGATTTTTCTGGGTGGACAAGTCTTGGTTCACCTCCTGCGAGGCAAAATTCACCGTCGCAATACCCTAGAACAATTAGCAATAGTCGGTCCAGATTCTTTCTTTATTGCTTTGTTAACAGCTATATTTGTGGGTGCTGTATTCACAATTCAAGTAGCAAAGGAGTTTATTAATTTTGGCGCGGGAAACCTCGTTGGCGGTGTGTTAGCGGTAGCATTGACTAGGGAACTTACTCCGGTATTAACAGCAGTAATTTTAGCGGGACGAGTAGGTTCGGCCTTTGCGGCTGAAATTGGAACTATGAAAGTTACAGAACAAATAGACGCACTATTAATGTTAAAAACAGATCCTATAGATTATCTCGTCATTCCCCGTCTTTTGGCTTGCTTCATCATGTTACCTATTTTAACTTTGCTATCCTTGGTGACAGGAATGTCTGGTGGTCTATTAATAGCTACCCGTATTTACAACCTTTCAGATACGGTATTCCTAGACTCAGCCCGTGACTTTCTCGATATGTGGGATATTGGTAAGGCTATGATTAAAGCCTCTTGTTTTGGGGTCTTAATTGCTATTATTGGCTGTAGTTGGGGTCTAACAACCACTGGTGGCGCTAAAGGTGTAGGACAGTCAACTACAACTGCTGTTGTCACCGCTTTATTAGTTATATTTATTAGTAACTTCTTTCTCTCTTGGATAATGTTTCAGAGTTAATTAACAGTAAGGAGAACAGATTTTGACCAGTTCATTCACACCTAAAGCCATTTCCACGGTAGAATTACAACCAAGCTACAATATTCCTGTTGTCTTGGTCATTAGCGCTATTCCTATGCTGTTAATACAACCCTGGATAGGAGCTATATTAACGCTATTGGGTTTATTTTTGATGTTGCAAGCTGTAACACTCAAGTTTAAATTTACTGCTACTGATTTCGATCTGTATAGAGGAGAAAAGTTAATTCGTCGTTTTCCTTACCAAGAATGGCAAAATTGGCGGATATTTTGGCATCCTGTCCCTATTTTGTTATATTTTAAGGAAATTAACAGTATTCACTTTTTGCCGATTTTATTTGACCCTAAAACCTTAAAATCTTGCTTACAAGAACGTTGTCCACGAATTGATTAATCTAATCAGTTTAATTATATTAATTTTGTTTCGCGCCAAGGCGCAAAGGAGCAAAGACGCAAAGGTAATACTTTTTTGACGGAATTATATGTTTCCATTTGCCAAGACTGAAAATTTAGATTATTATTTATGAGCATAGAGGAATCCCAAAACCGAGAGCCAATAGACGAGTGGTTAGCAGAAATACCAGTTCAACCTTCTGAAAATGAACCACCAGAAACCCCTGCTAATTTAGAATTAGATAAAGTATCAACACCGGAAATTGCTTTTAATTCAGATACTATTGACCCAACAACATTAACAGCGGAAAACTTAAATTTATTAAATACACAAGCGGCGGCACAAGTAAACCAATTACAGCAAGTTAAATCGGACTTAAAAGCAGAAATTGGTCAATTGGAAGTTACATATAAAACTCTTCAGACGCAAATAAGTGTAACTCAAACCGCACTTTCCCAGGTTGTCCAAGAATCTTTATCACAGTTAGAACAGCGCAAACAAGCTTTACAAATTTCTGTAGAACAATTAGAACGTCGTCAAGAACGAATTCGCAATGAAATGCGGACTAGTTTTGCTGGTACATCTCAAGATATAGCAATTCGGGTACAGGGTTTTAAGGACTATCTTACAGGTAGTTTACAGGATTTGGCAGCAGCAGCAGAACAAATGCAGCTTTTGCCACCTGCGAAGGAACGAGAAAAGCCAACGCCCAAGGAAGTAAAATCAGTTAAGGAACAGTTAGAAGTCCCACAACTGGGACAACAGCAGTTTCAGGATACTACGAAAAAAATCCGCCGCTTACTTGACCAATATCGCAACCAACCAGACTATTATGGACCACCTTGGCAGTTACGCCGCACCTTTGAACCAATTCATGAGGAAAAGGTCTCTAACTGGCTGTTTACCCTGGGAGGACGGGGTGCTTTACGGACAATGGGTAGCCGCTTACAAAATATTTTAATTGCTTCTTCAGCAATTTCCATATTACATGAACTATATGGCGATCGCTTACGAACTTTGATTTTAGCTAATACACCAGAACGCTTAGGCGAATGGCGACGCGGTTTACAAGATTGTTTGGGTATTGGTCGTTCTGATTTTGGACCAGACAGAGGTGTGGTATTATTTGAAGCGCCGACGGCTTTAGCTCAGAAAGCTGATAGATTAGTTAAAGCCAATGAAATGCCTTTAATTATTATTGATGATTCTGAGGAACAAATTAGTCTAGGTTTGCTACAATTTCCCTTGTGGTTAGCTTTTGCTCCCGACCCGAAAACCATGAAAGATAGAGATTTTGATGATGATTTTTAGTTAGTTATTGGTCAGTTGTCAGTGGTCAGTGGTCAGTAGTTGGTGGTTGTTTAAACGGTCTAAATTAATACTAACTCTGGCGATTCTAAATTGCGTTTCATATTGCACACAGGCAAAAGTCACCTGCGTGAGTTTAAAAAGCTTGATTTCCTGTGAGTCCGCACAGGCAGACTTCGTTATTAAGATCAACTTGTTATAGAATAGGATTTTAATAACTATTGATCGTAGATAAACGCAGATGAATATGGATGAATTAATAGATTTTATAATTTTT
>JBJUHT010000066.1:0-12057 GCA_046070105.1 Dolichospermum sp. | reverse complement strand
ATCATTAAATGTTTCAATATGGACTCCACAATAGCGTTTAAAGTCGGGGGGGTTTAATTTTTTTACTTCTTCATAATTCATATTCTGTTCTCCAATTTTTTGTTTATTTTACGTTAACGATCGCACTTTCGCAATAGGTCTAATGTTTGAGCTTAATATTTTGAATTTTCATAATAATTTGCTTTTGTCCTCTCTTTCATGTATGTTTTATTCAAAATAACCCGGTTCATAGTCATACAAACGAAGTATGTATGTAGAAATAATCTCTGATTACTAGCAGTTTCTACTTCAACACATCCTGGGGTACACTGAAGCATACCCCATAAAACTAACTAAGAAAGGTCTTTCAATTCAGCGGTCCGAACTGAAATTATTTGTGTTTGATTACCTCTTTGGACTTTTACCTGCAACGCTTGACCCAAGGTACTGTCTTCTACTATAGATTGTAATTGTTCCGCACTGGTGATAGCTTTATTGTCAATTTGCACAATTACATCTCCACGACGGATACCCGCAATAGCAGCGGGAGAATTAGGAACAACCCGCAAGACTAAAACTCCTTTGACTTCAGGTATCATCAACATGGAGTTAGGATCAGTGTTATTTTGTTTTGCTAATTCCGGTGTTAATGTCACCATTTGTACACCTAAGTAGGGGTGAGCTACTTTACCGTTGCGTTGTAATTGAGTAGCGATCGCTTTAGCTTTGTCAATGGGAATTGCAAAGCCAATCCCCATGGCATCGGCGCGAATTGCCGTATTTATTCCGATCACTTCTCCTAAACCGTTTAATAATGGTCCACCAGAGTTACCAGGGTTAATCGCTGCGTCGGTTTGAATGAAGTCTAACCGTTTATCGCTGATACCAACCTGAGCGCTAGAACGTTTTAAGGTGCTGACAATGCCCAGAGTAACGGTATTATCAAATCCTAACGGATTACCAACAGCGATCGCCCAATCTCCCACCTGAACATTACGAGAAGAACCTAAAGGTGCTACGGGTAAATCATTACCAGCATTAATCTTAACTACAGCCAAGTCTGTCACTTCATCAATACCACGGACTTTACCTTCAAAGGTGCGACCATCTTTCAGACGGACTGTGACTTTATCAGCTTTGTCAACTACGTGAGCATTAGTAAGAATAACACCGCTTTTGTCAATAATAAAACCAGAACCTAAACCCCGTAACTGTTCAGTCGGTGATTGTTGGGGAAAACTATCACCAAAAAACCGCCGAAAAAAGGGATCTTCCATAAAAGGATCATTGCGGCGCGTAATTGTTCTTTCTGTATCAATTCTTACTACTGCTGATCCAACTCGATTCACTGCTGTTGTCACAAAACTATGACTACCAATCGCAGCCGCAGCGGAAGATGGCTTTTGAGCCACTTTTGTTAATGACTCCGTGACAGGGTTAGGACCCGGTTCTGCTACGGAAGGTAATACCCGCAGGGAGGTAACAGTTAACATCACTCCCATAAAAATCGCTAAAATATGGGTACTGAGTTGTCGGATAGATAAGGATATTTTGGGAAATCGCATAATCACAACCTAATCTACAAGCCTAATTTTTGTGTTTCTTGATAAATCTATCTACAGTTATTTTTACAGATCAGATTCATAATTTCTGTTTATTGACATTTTGACTCAATTTTAAGTTTCTTTGATGTTGTGGAATCTATTTTTTTCAAGCTAAAATACTAGTTAATGCCAAAATGCCAAAACAAATATCAGTATAATAGCATGAATATAGGAGCAAACCCAGTAACTAACGAATCCCTAGCTACATTAGAGCCAGGAGACCATTCACACCATCACAATCATACAGATCATACACATTCTCATGTCCACAGTGAAGAGTCTTTACGGCGGATTATTAACCGACTTTCGCGCATAGAAGGTCATGTACGTGGTATTAAAAATATGGTACAACAAAATACTTCATGTCCTGATGTATTATTACAAATTGCGGCTGTCCGTGGTGCATTAGATAAGGTAGCACGCATTGTCTTAGATGAACATTTAACTGAGTGTATCGCTAGAGCCGCCCAAGAAGGTAATATGGAATCGGAAATTGAACAATTAAAAGCCGCTTTAGATAGATTTTTACCCTAATTCTGAACTTTTGACTGCGGTATCTATGACTAAAAATAAATATCAATTTCACTATTCTTTAAATTATCATCCACATAAACCAATAATTCTATTTTTACATGGTTTTATGGGTAATATTTATGAATTTGATCAAGTCATAAAATTACTATTTGATGATTTCTCCTATCTCGTTATTGATTTACCAGGACATGGAAAAACTCAGGTTTTAGATGATGAATACTATACCATGCCATCTACAGCCACGGCCATTATACAATTATTAGATCAATTAAAAATTGACCAATGCTATTTAATTGGTTATTCTCTGGGAGGAAGATTAGCTTTATATCTCACTCTCTATTTTCCCAATAGGTTTATTAAGGTTATTTTAGAATCTGCTTCCCCTGGTTTAGCAACAGAAATGGCCAGGTTAGCTAGAATTAAAAGTGATGCTCAAATAGCCAGGAAATTAACGAGAATGCTCAATAAAGATGATTTTTATCACTTTCTCAATAATTGGTATCAACAACAGGTTTTTGGAAACATTAAAAATCATCCTCAATATGAATTTATGATCACCAGTAGATTAACAAATCATCCTCCAAATTTAGTTAAATCATTGCTGTTTATGGGAACAGGTTCTCAACCTTCTTTATGGGAATTACTCACAGAAAATACTATTCCTCTCCTATTATTGGTGGGAGAAAAAGATCAAAAATTTATTGATATTAATATAGCAATAACTGCAAAATGTAAGTTTGCTAAATTACAAATAATTGATGATGTTGGACATAATATTCACCTGGAAAATACCTTAGCATTTGTACAAAATATTCAAGATTTTTTCTCCCCTGCTGCTAATTTTGCATAACTGCATTTAACAATAATTCAGCCCCAAAACGAATAGGATCTGTACAAGGTAGTCCGGTTTCTGTTATGATTTGAGCGATCGCATTTTTTGCTTCTAATTCCTCTAAATTCCTGGTATTTACAGCTATACCCACCACTTTGACGTTCCCAAAAGCACCAGCACCACGGGCAACGATTTCATACATTTGGATCACTTCCGGTAATGGGGGAATCGGTATACTGGGATTATTACGGTTGTGAGTTTGTCCTGCTTGATGCACTAATATTAAATGTGTAGGTTGAGAACCCCGAATTAAAGGTAAAGTAGCTGTTGAACCTGGGTGTAAAAGAGAACCTTGCCCTTCAATTTGCAGAATGTCATAATGATTACCAAAACGCATGACTAACTGTTCCACCGCACCCGCCGCAAAGTCTACCCGCACAGCATCTAAAGCTACTCCTTCTCCTGCTAACATTAACCCAGTTTGACCAGTGGCTAAAAATTTAGAACGTAAACCCCGCAATTTAGCCGTCCGATGTAATTCTAGACTAGTGGACATTTTTCCAATGGCCATATCCGTCCCCACCGTCAAAACTCGGCGACAGGGTAAAGTTCGCGCTAGTCCAGATGCTACACTTAAATTAGCTGGTTCTTTCCGTACATCCCAAATTAATTGTCCTGGTTTGAGGAGGGCATTTAATTCTGGTATATTTGCTAGGGGTGTATGTAATCCATTTACCAGAGACATTCCGGCTTTGAGAGCATCTTGAATATCAGCCCAATAATCATCAGGAACAGCACCACCCTTGGGAGCAATACCAATTACTAAAACTGTCGGCTGATACTGTAATGCTGCTGTTATGGATGCCACAATTGGCACGTCTTTTTGAATACCTGTTAACTCTACTAAAGATTTATCTACGGAGTCTCTGTCAATTACGGCTACAATAGGTGATTCACTATAACGTAAAATTGACAACCCTGTTTTTCCTTGAACTCCAGTAATTCCCCCATGGAGAAGAATTGCTATTTTTTGATTAAGCGACAGACGCACTGTATTTTACTCCTAAACCAGGTAAATTATTTGGCAAAATCTTCCCATTTTCTATCAGCGCACCGCTAAAAGGATCATCAATTAAATTCAAATGACTATCTAAATCCAAATAATCAGCTAGTGGTGCAAGTTGTAAAGCGGCGGTATTAGCCAGAGAACTATCAGAATAGCAGCCTAGCATGACTTGTAAATTATGAGCTTTGGCTGTATGTACCATTCGCATGGCTTCAGTAATTCCCCCGGATTTCATTAACTTGATATTAATTCCATCTACATTATCAGCTAATTGGGGAATATCTGCACTAGTAAAGCAACTTTCATCTGCGAAAATGGGTAAGGGGGAATGTTTTTTCAACTTGGCTAAATTTGCTTCTTCACCTCTTGCTAAGGGCTGTTCTATGTATTTTACCCCTAAATCAGCTAACCAACTACACATATTTATAGCATCTGCTAAATTCCAACCTCCGTTAGCATCAACAAATACATCTTTTTCCCCCGTGGCTTCTTTGACAGCTAAAAACATTTTTTGGTCTGCTTCTATTCCTTGAGTCGAACCTAATTTGACTTTGAATAATTGTACATCCATAAATTTTAACCACTCCTGGGTTCTAGCTTTGGCGGCTGCTGGAGAATTAATCCCAATTGTTACCGATGTTGACACTATAGCACTTTTATTTAATCCCCAAAGTTGCCACAAAGGTAAACCTAAACGCTTCCCTAACCAGTCCTGTAGTGCCATGTCTAAGGCTGCTTTAACAGAACCAGCAATTTGCATTTGTTCTAATAGTGACTCAATTTCCTGCCTTTGCCAAGGGCTAAATTTTTGGAATATAGGTATAATTTGCTCTATAGTATTGATAATTTGCTCCGTAGTTTGTCTGTAGTTACCCACCCCAAATGCAGATGCTTCTCCCCAACCCTCAATCCCTTCTTGTGCGATTTTTAACCATATATTTGTTGTTTGTGCTGTTGTGCCGCGACTAATTGTTAAGGGAAATCTTTTATTAACGGTAAAGGGTTGAAAATTAATTTGCATAAATATATTAAAATATTTTAAAACGGGGAAGGGACAACCGACAACTCAAAACTTACCCAATTAGCATCATATCTTATGTACTCATCCTCTTCTGATAAAATTAGGGCTAAAGCCCCGACTAAGAATATCTCATGTATTCTCCATTGTCACCTTCTGTCCTATCACCTGTTAATAATTAAATTTGCCAGTTAAACTAGATTAAGAAACTGTAACTTCTAGATATAACATCGAAAAAACAGGCATAAAGGATAACTATATATGAAAAATTCGCACAAAAATTTTTGGAAGAAACAGCATTTATCAGATTCTTCGCCAACTCACGCTTTAACTGGTATGATAACTGCTGGGTTGATTATGTTACCTGGTATTGTGAATATTAATCCAGTTTTAGCGCAGCAAAAAACAGAGCGTCGGGAGTTAACTTATGGGGAGTTAATTCAGAAGGTAGATAAAGGCGAAATTAAAAAAGTTGAATTAGATCAAACTGAGCAGATAGCTAGGGTTTATTTAACTGGACAAAAACCAAATACACCTCCTTTACAGGTGCGTATTTTACAGCAAAATCCAGAATTAGTAAATAAACTCAGGAAAAAAAATGTTGATTTTGGTGAGGTTTCCTCCACTGGAAATAGGGTTGCTGTGGGATTATTAATTAATCTCATCTGGATTTTACCCCTGGTGGCTTTAATGGTATTATTCCTGCATCGTTCCGCCAATGCTTCCAACCAAGCCATGAGTTTCGGTAAGTCTCGCGCCCGCTTTCAAATGGAAGCAAAAACCGGGGTCAAATTTGCTGATGTCGCAGGAGTGAATGAAGCCAAAGAAGAATTAGAAGAAGTTGTGACTTTCTTAAAACAGCCGGAAAAATTTACCGCCGTAGGTGCGAAAATTCCCAAGGGAGTGTTACTAATTGGACCGCCGGGAACTGGGAAAACTTTACTAGCAAAGGCTATTGCGGGTGAAGCAGGTGTACCTTTTTTCAGTATGTCTGGTTCAGAATTTGTAGAAATGTTTGTGGGTGTAGGTGCTTCCCGTGTGCGAGATTTGTTCAAAAAAGCTAAGGATAATGCTCCCTGTATCATTTTTATTGATGAAATTGACGCGGTAGGTAGACAACGGGGTGCGGGTATTGGTGGGGGAAATGACGAACGAGAACAAACTCTTAACCAGTTATTAACGGAAATGGACGGTTTTGAGGGAAATACGGGGATTATTATTATTGCTGCTACTAATCGCCCTGATGTTCTAGATTCGGCTTTATTACGTCCAGGACGCTTTGATAGACAAATCATTGTGGACGTTCCAGATTTGAAGGGAAGAGAGGAAATTTTGACAGTCCATGCTCAAAATAAGAAGATTGACCCTAGTGTATCATTAGAAGCGATCGCTCGGCGCACTCCTGGGTTTACTGGTGCTGATTTAGCTAATTTACTCAATGAAGCTGCTATTTTGACAGCCAGAAGACGCAAGGAAGCAGTCACCGATTTAGAAGTTGATAATGCGATAGATCGAGTAGTTGCGGGTATGGAAGGAACTGCTTTAGTAGATAGCAAAAGTAAGCGCCTCATTGCTTATCATGAAGTGGGACACGCTTTGGTAGGTACCTTGGTTAAGGATCATGATCCTGTCCAAAAAGTCACGTTAATTCCCAGGGGACAAGCATTAGGTTTAACTTGGTTTACTCCCAATGAAGAACAGGGTTTAATTTCCCGTTCCCAGATTTTAGCTCGAATTGCGGCGACTTTGGGCGGTCGTGCAGCGGAGGAAATCGTTTTTGGTCAAGCAGAAGTGACTACCGGTGCGGGAAATGATTTACAACAGGTGACTAATATGGCTCGACAAATGGTAACAAAGTTTGGAATGTCTGATTTAGGTCCAGTTTCTTTGGAAAATCAAAATAATAATGAGGTATTTTTAGGCCGGGACTGGATGAATAAATCTGAATATTCAGAGGAAATTGCTGCTAAAATTGATGCTACAGTCCGGGAAATTGTCAGCAAATGCTATATTCAAGCTAAGGAAATCATTCAAGAAAATCGTTTAATTTTGGAGCGGGTGGTTGATTTGTTGATAGAACAAGAAACTATTGACGGTGATGTTTTTCGGAAAATTGTCGCCGATAATACTGCAATTGAACTAAAAACTCATGAGCCGGTAGCCGTACCTTATTAATTTAGATAATTTTTGTAGAGACGTTCCATGGAACATCTCTACTTTTTTCTGATTAAGAAAAACATCAAAAAGATTGTTCCAGAACTTTTTTAAATGGTAGTTTAACATTGTAATTAGCAGGAATTTTATCTCCCACTATTACCTCAATAACTGTATATGCAAGATCGTGAAAAAATGATCTACAAGATCCAATTTCTCCAAATGTACCCCATTTAAAATAAATTTCACCAGAACCAAATATTGAACTAATTCCCGGTTCTTGCAGTTTCAATTTTGCACCATTAAAAACACTATCTGCATATTCTTCTGGTATCCCAACTCTCACCACATCTAATGATAATGCAAGGGAAGAATTAACTTCTCTTTCCACTTCAGTGGAAACTGCTACTTTCAAGACTAATTTACCCGAATCATTTGGCTCAAATCTAGCCCCCAAGCAGCCATATAAAAACCTAGCCCCTAGAGGTGCTAATATCTCTATCATTACTTCTTTTTTAGAGAATAAACCCATCTTTGCACTTTCAAGGATGACCTCTATTTTTTCATCTACAACAGGATAGAAAACAGGTCGAAAATCTCCAGGAAAATAAAATGATTCGTTATTCCAAATCCGAGCTTTTCCGGTTATACCTAAATCTAATACTTTGATCATGAGTCAATCCCCCAAGCTTTTCGCCAATTTCTGTTAAAATCTTGTGGTACAAATACATGAAAACTGCTGTAATTGCACTGTCTCAGGATCAGCATAAATAATAACCGTACTTTACACAAGAGATTCCCTAACCAGTCCATAAAAATCTCCCCATGGTGGGATTTAGGGACAGATAAACGCTAAAATTAGCAATTGGAGAGTTAAACTATGCTATGTTTGATATATTGCCTTTTCGCTTTGAAATAGATAAAGTTGCGATCGCTGGTACTTGTTTATGGGCTTTAGCGTTATATTTGAGTTTTTCCCAGGTTAGAGAATGGGTAACGACACAACTCAACCGCTGGTTTAATTTTGCTGAACGTTTCCTATACACTAGTCAATCAGAATTTGACAAGACTCGTCAAGCCAGAGAAGCGCAAAATTACTTTTATGCTTCACTATTTAGCATTTTCCCTTTTTTAATATTTGGTGGTTTATCTAACTGGATTTTAGATATCAGTTTAGGTAATAGCTGGGGAGTTAGCACTGGAATACTTGTTTGTATGGGTGCTGGTGTGTATGAATTAGGACGCAGACAAGGAGAAGAATAAATTCATATACTTTCAATCATAGTTATTTCTGCATCAGTTAATTCATAGAGTTCATAAACTAATTGATTCATTTGTCTATCAGTGGCTTGAATTTGTTGCTGAATCATTCTTTTGGCTGGGGGTGTGTTTGCTTGATTGAGTTGTTGATGAAGATCAAGCATTTGTTGTACTAAATTAACAATTAAATCATGTTTTTGCTTTTCTGCAATTTGAGAATTATCAATAATTTTAATCGGAAGATTGCGAATAAACCGAGATTCAAAACTATAGTAACCACCTCTCATTGATGTAGATGATTTTTTGAGATAAAATTCTAGGACTTGACTATTTAACAATCCTAAAATGTATTCCCATGAATAAATAGATTTAACTAAAATTCCATATCCTCCAGCGACACCACCCGTAAAAAAGATATTCCCTGTTTTATCCCATGTAAATGATGAACCAGTCGCAATATCAGGAGTAAATATTTTTGGTAAAGCCATGACATTTAAAGCTTGAAATCTACTATATCCATACCAGTTTTCTCCTAACATTTTACTATTTTCTCTACTTTCTAAATAATCTTTATTATCTAGTAAATAATTCCAGGTTAAAGGATATTCTTTTTGAAAGGTATTCATAGAAATTAATTCCATGGAATCATTATTTTTAAGCATATAGGGAAAAATAATCAACTTATTAGTTTTAGACAAATAATATCTTTTACTATCACCACCTTTAATCAAAGGATGTAGTAAATTAGATTCTAACCAATATGCTATTTGTTTTTGTTTTGAAAAAACCTGGATTAAATTATCTTCCCGTGATAATTCTTCGACGATATATATTTTATCAGCACCGGTTTTAATTCCTTGAAAAATCCTTTCTGTTACATCTTCTAGTCTAGATTGAATTTGTTGTAATTTTGCAAATAACTTAGCATCTTCTCCCAGAATAAAATTCCATGCTGAAGATGAAACTAACGAATGATTAATAATTCCTGTTTGACTATTATGATTATTTTTCCAATCTATTAAATCAGTAACTTTTTCGATTTCTAAATCAGATTGTTGTGATTTTCTCAAGAAAAGCAAACAAGTATAAGTTGAAACTTTTGGAAACACTTGTTGATCTCCAAAATGCACTATTTTATGAAGATATTTACCCTCAGCAATTAATTTTCTGATAGATTCCCCATATTGAGCATTAAAAAACTTATGGGGTAAAATAAAACCTAAATAGCCATCTTTTCTTAATAACTCCAATCCCTTTTCCACAAAGACAACATAAATATCATAGTTTCCCTTACTAGCAGAAACATACTGTTGTTTATAAAATTCAACTTCTAAAGCAGCCCATTCTTTTAAAGCTTGGATTCTAATATAGGGAGGATTACCAATAACTACATCAAAACCACCTCGTTTCATAATAGCAAAAAAAGCTGATTTCCAGTCAAAAATATTAACTCTATAAGCCGTATCTTCATCTAAAAAATTTAATTGAGTATGTTGATAAAATTCTCCATCTATCAAGGTATTACCACATTGAATATTATCATCTAAATCAGGTAAAGCCCGTTCTTTAAATAACTGTAATTGTCTGCTAATTGTTTCTCCTGATTCTCCTTCCAGTACCTTTAATAATAAAGATAATTTAGTTGTTTCTACCGCTTGTTGATCAATATCAACACCATAAATATGAGTTAATAAAATTTGCTTTCTCTCACTTGCGGTTAAACGCCATTGATGATCTGAAATTTGGTAGAATTTATTTCTATATTTCTGGGGATTTTGTAGATATTGTTCTAAATACCAATCTAGGAGAAATTGATAGGCCACAATTAAAAAAGAACCCGAACCACAAGCAGGATCAAGAATTGTTATATCTTGGATTTTTTCTGGTTTCTTATTTTCTAAAACCTTACCAATAGTCTGTTTAATAATATAATCAACAATGTAACTAGGAGTATAATAAACACCTCCAGCTTTTCTTACTTCCGGTTTATCTTCAATAACTGCTTGACGACTTGCAGATATTTGAATGACTTTACCTAAAAATTGTTCATAAACTTGTCCTAAAATTTCCACAGGAATTACAGAAAACTCATAAGGACTTTCTGGAGGATAGAGTTTTCTAATAATTAATGTTAAAATAGCATCATCTATAGTTAAATTCAAAGTAAAATCATCAGGATTTTCTCGTCCTTTTTCATCTTGAAAATGGAATAAACCCGAATTATAGCGATAATCTGCATTAATAAATAACCGCCCTAATTCTTGATAAAAATTCTCCAACTTTAATAAATTATATAACTGTTGATAAGGTTCAATTCCTCTATCTTCACAAATGCGTAAAAAGACAATTCTATTAATCGTCATTTGCACCGCAAAATTTAACTCTCTTTGTTGAATTTGGGGATTTCTCCAAACAATATTAGCAGCTAAATTTTCTCGCCAAATTTCAATTTCTTGGAGAAATTTTTGATCAACAGTAATCCCAGCTTTCACTTTAGTTTCCGCAAATCTTTCTAAAGAACCATTTAAGACAGCTTCCTTAGAAAAAAGATCATAAATCTCTGGCCATTTTTCTACATATTTTGTATAATGAAAATGTTTGATTCTCGCTATCAATGGAGAATCATTTTTATTTGGCATAATTCGACAATCATAAACTGCAAATTCTTCAAAATCTGTTAAAATACTTAAAGGTAATTTTGCAGACCAGCCATAACGTCTGACTTGAAAGGCTGCACTCATATTATTACCAATATTAACAGCGGGTTTTTTCGCTTCCACAAAAAACTTTCTTGTTCCCCCAACCCAAAAACTATAATCAGGTGCTTTGGCTTTGTTTGCGTCGCTAATTTTTAAAGAATCTTCATGAACAACGTCTTCATAAATATCAGAAGTTTGTCGTTCATTATTAATATCCCACCCTAAAGCAGCGAAAAAAGGATTAATAAACTCAATTCTAGTTTGTGTTTCATTAATTCCTCCCGCACGATACAATTCTATCGAAGAGTGAAAATGTTCAACAAGTTGAATAATACTATCAGGTGCTTTCATATCTGAAAAAATGTTGGTTTTATATAAATCTATAATAACTCTTTTTTGGCTAAAATTGCCAACTTTTTCGCAGCCCCACCTTCCCCCCTTACACTGCGTAATTTATAAGGAAAAACGACGAGTTGCACCAAAACTAATAGAAGCAATAATAGGATTTTTGCCTAATTCTGGTTCATCATTATGCCAGGAAACACTATCTTTACCATCACGAAATTTTGGATTTTGTATTCCAAGGTTCTGGATGTTGTTCTATGCCAAAATAAGTGTAGGATTTTCCTTCATCTCCATTTTAGGCAGGTATAAAACCTGCCCATCTAACCCTATTCTATACCTTCAATCCGAGCTTACCTGAGTTCGATGTAAGAGAATAACTTACAAGTGTTGACTGGAAAGAGTTTCAGGATTAAATAAATTTTTAAGGATTGTCAATAATTGCGAGTTATTGACAATTTTTGAAAAATAGGCAATATAAACTGTAAATTTTTTTTAAAAACCATTAAATAACATTACTAATTATACTCAAAATTACACCAAAGATTTAAGAATAAAGTAGTTGTTTG
>JBJUHT010000065.1:0-8437 GCA_046070105.1 Dolichospermum sp. | reverse complement strand
GCGACGTTACAACCATATAGTAAGATATTCTGAGGCCATTGTTGTAATTGTTGGTTGTAATTGTGAATGTTGGTTAAGTTTAATTGACTATTGCCTAAATATAAGCATCCTGGCGCACCGTGGGAAAGGATGTGAATAGTGGTGATTTGAGGATGTTGTTGTAAAAATGCTGTAATCTGCTCAATTCCGTCCTGATTTGGCGTAACGATGACTGTTTCTACGCCTTCTACCACTCCAGCTTGGAGGGTTTGGTAGTCGCTTAGGGAGGAGTCAATAAAAACTACGGTTGTCTGCGTTTGATTGAACATACTTATTTTGCACCTGGTAGTGTATTGTTCTATCGTCTTGGGTAGAGATTAAGCGAAATTACGTAAAAACTATTTTTATTGATATTGTAATGGATTTAATTAAAAATACAACCGTAATTTTTTTTATTTTAGTGTGTTATTTATGTCTATTATTTTTGTCACAGCAGTGAAAGAGGTAACATTTATGCTTTTATTTTGTCTGAATCAGGATGTCCAGGATGAGATGAACCACATTTTATATCTCACGCAAAGGCGCAAAGGCGCAAAGGAAGAAAGGAATAGAAAAATTAGCGTGTGGTACAAATACATGAAAACTGCTGTAAAATTTGTACCTCATAGCAATGGAGTCTGCTGTAAGAGTTAAGAGTTTTCTATAAAGAGGGGGATTTTATGATTATGTGAATATAAATTATAAATTATAATTTATTATTTCTAATTTTCTTTTTCCTTTTCCCTGCTATAAATATAGTTTTTAGATATTGGGATTTTTTTGTCAATCATCGGGGAGTCAAGTCAATGAAGATATTAGTGTTGAGTTGGGAATTTCCACCCAGGATAGTCGGGGGAATTGCTCGTCACGTTGCTGAATTGTACCCGGAACTGATCAAGTTAGGCCATGACATTCATCTGATTACCCCTGAATTTGGTCAAGCAGCCTTGTATGAAGTAGTTGAGGGGATTCATATTCATCGTGTCCAGGTGGCTGCTAGTAGGGATTTTTTGCACTGGGTGGTGAATTTGAATGAGAGTATGGGTGCTTATGGTGGTAAGTTGTTAGGGGAAAACGGTCCATTTGATTTAATTCATGCCCATGATTGGTTAGTGAGTGATGCAGCGATCGCTCTCAAGTATATCTTTAAAATTCCCTTAATTGCCACAATTCACGCCACAGAATATGGACGTTATAATGGCATTCACAATGATACCCAAAACTATATTCATAATAAGGAATATGCACTAGCTGAAAATGCTTGGCGGGTAATAGTTTGTAGTGAATATATGCGTCGAGAGATCGAGCGATCGCTTTTCGTTTCGAGTGATAAAATTGACGTAATATATAATGGTATTCGCCCAGAAAAGAAACGACATGACAAAGATTTTCATCCTCAAGATTTTCGGCGACAACTTGCCACGGATGATGAAAAAATTGTTTATTATCTTGGTCGTATCACCTACGAAAAAGGTGTACCTGTGTTACTTAATGCTGCTCCCAAGGTGCTTTGGGAAATGGGGGGCAATGTTAAATTTATCATAGTTGGTGGTGGTAATGCTGACCATCTAAAACGTCAAGCCTGGGACTTAGGAATTTGGCACAAATGTTACTTTACAGGGTTTTTGTCTGATGAATACTTAGATAGATTTCAAACCATTGCCGACTGTGCGGTTTTCCCCAGTCTTTATGAACCATTTGGTATTGTTGCTTTAGAGAGTTTTGCCTCTCGCGTACCCGTAATAGTTTCCGATACTGGTGGTTTTCCTGAAGTAGTTCAACATACAAAAACAGGAATTACTACTCGTGTAAATAATTCTGACTCTGTAGCTTGGGGAATTTTAGAAGTTTTAAAAAACCCAGATTATTGTCAATGGTTAGTAAATAATGCCTATGCAGATTTAGAAAAAAGATTTAGCTGGCCAAAATTAAGTAAACAAACAGAAATGGTTTATCAAAGAATAGTCAAAGAAAGAGGAGAAATTGGCTGGTAATTGTGTAAATACGGTTAATAACTACGGCCCAAACTAATATTAATTTAATATTAATTGAGACTACTGCATTGATCCTTTCAAGGAGATTAAAGACTACTCTGATTATTAACCGTGAAAAAACAGTACAAAACCTGTACGCTGGGAATTTAGCCTCTCAAATGCCAGAGTTAGAAATGATTGCTGTTTGCTTGACAAGATTTGAATATGACAAAAGCATTCCCAAAAATCCTATGGCATTTGCAGAATGCAAAAAACAGCTTGTTGAGGGTGGTAAACCAAATTATTGGCCATTTAACCTCACAGTTAAGACAGTTAGTTAAGGATATCATTGCGGATTACCAAATTCCCACCCCTGAACCTATTTATCAATTACCTAAACTAAGCGGTCCGGTTCATAACTTAGGTGGTGGTGGTACTGATGTTGATGATGCCATTCAATGGATGATTAATCAAGTCAGGGGAGGTAGTAACAGCGATATTAAAGTTAATGTTTTAGTAATTCGGGCTGCTGGTAACGACGATTACAATCAGTTAATTTATCCCATGAAAGGTGTCAAATATGTAGAAACTCTCATCATTCGTAACCGTCAAGAAGCGAACAGAACGGATATTTTTGATAAAGTCAGAAATGCTGGAGTAATTTTCTTTGCTGGGGGTGATCAATGTGAATATATTCGTCACTGGAAAAACACTAAATTAGAAGTTGCCATCAAATCGGTTTATGATCATGGTGGTGCTATTGGTGGTACAAGTGCCGGGGCAATGATTCAAAGTGAATATGTTTATGATTCTTGTGCCTGTGAAGACAGTATAGAAACCCATGAAGCCCTGGATGATCCTTACAGGAATATTACCTTTACCTATAACTTTTTTCAGTGGAAGCATTTGCGAGGAACTGTTATTGATACCCATTTTAATGAACGCAAAAGAATGGGGAGAATTATGGTTTTTATTGCCAGACAAATTCAAGATGGTGTCTCTTCAACTGCATTAGGTATAGCCATTAGTGAAGAAACTTCTGTCTTAATTGATCAATATGGTATTGCTAAAGTTGTGGGTAAAGGTGCAGCGTATTTTGTATTAGGAGATCATCCTCCAGAAGTTTGTGCAAAAGGAATTCCTCTTACTTATCACGACTATAAAATTTGGCGAGTTCCTAGAGGTGACACTTTCGACTTAAATAAACTACCATCACGGGGTTATTATCTCAGAAGTGTGAAGCGGGGAAGATTTGATTTAGATCCTTATTAGATATCAAGTTGCTAGTTATCTAGTTGAGGCTGGTAATGGCTAATTGGTGAGTAATTTTCTCCTGATTTAGACATTTTCCCTAACTAGCAACTTACGTTATTAGATATCAAGTAGATTTAGGTGTGTAACTTAAAACGCACCTAATTTCTATGTTGTATAATGCAAGAGATTTTCAGCGATTTTACAGCAAGTTCACCAAGAGAGTGAGATACATTTTGTGCAGCCAAGATGCCTGCACCACAAGAGTTTTATTATTAATATTTGTACTTTGTGAATATCGGAAACTGCTGTATATTTTTTATATTTTTTACAGAGCTTGGTTTTTTCATGTCAAGCGACTAAAGCTGTTCAAAACTTAAAACTTGATCTAAAAATGATTATTTGTATCAAAACAATTATTATATAATGGCACTTAAATATACCCAATGTCCCAATGTCAGACATTTAGCGATTTGTATCAATAAAGCTGATTTATTTTGTGATTTGACCCAAGAAGGTGGTAAACTAGCTTATAAGCCCTATGGTAGTTCCCTACTTCTTCATCAGGTATAGCTTGATTACCTTTCCCTGCTTCTTGCACTGTCAACACATCATGACCGAAATTGCGTCATAATTCGCTGACTATGCGGGGAAATTGTTCATCTGCATAAAGACGTACCACAATTTAAGCTGCCTCATTTTTTTTAATTGCTGTTTCAATTTCTTCAGGATGTGCATTTGCATAAGCCCAAGCATTGACTAAATCAGCAGCAGTTAAATGAGGATAATCATCTAAAAGTTGTGCTTCACTAATTCCTAAACGCCGAGATTCTACTAACAACCAAATAGGAATACGAGTATTAGCAATACAGGCTTCACCACTACAAACACCAGGGGTTTTGGTAATAGGATATGTAGTTTGATTTAAGGTTTTAGTTAATATTTGTATGGCTTGTGCTTTTTCTGTTGGGGTTAATGCTAGGAGTTGGATTTCTAATTCTTGGTGTGTCATAATTTCTGATGTATTTACTATTGTGGCAACTAATTTTTATCTAAATCAGTAAGTCATTTCATTTAAAGCTATATTAATTATTTCTTCACTAACTCCATGATGTTTTAAATTTTCAATAAAAGTAGAAACTCCTTGATTACGACTTTCTAAATAATATAATATGGCGGCGATAGGAGATGGAGGATCAATAGGATAATTTTGTTGTTCATAGACTTCTACTAAAGTCGTTAAAATATCTAATTTTTCATATTCTGGTGTATTAGGTTCAGCATCAAAAATTTGTTCGATTTCTTTTAATGCCTGTTGATAATCTAATTCTGTTCTAATGGGTTTTAAGTTCATAATATCAAACCTCCTTAAACAATAGTAGCATCTATTTTGTCATATTCTTGATGAGTACCAATAAAGCGAATAAAAATAATGCCAATTTCATAACGAATATGGATAATTAGACGATAATTATTACCTTTAATATTAAAAACTACTCGATTATTCGCAATAATACTGGCATTAGCATAAACTTCTTTAATATCTGATGGACTTTGCCAATTTGCACGGGAAGCATCATCAAACCATGCTTTTAAAGGCTGTTCTGTATCAGGATGTTTTTGCCAATATTCTCTTAGGGTACTCCGAGCAATAATTCTCATTGTTATAGTTTTTATTAAAAGGATATTTTTTTGAGCAAACTTCATGCTTGCACCATAAGCATTCGTCTTTCTCTATCAGCCGCATAGCTAAGACAAGCTAAAATATCTTCTTGTGTTAAATAAGGAAAATCATTCAGTATTTCCTCATAAGTCATGCCAGATGCAAGATATGATAAAACATCATATACTGTGATTCTCATCCCCCGAATACAAGGTTTACCTCCCCGTTTTCCTGGTTCGATGGTAATTATATTTTGATACTGCATATTGTTTAAAGGTAGGTTTTGTTTTCTATTTTAGCGTTTACCCATAGACATCGCTAGGTTAACCGTATATATGGTGTCGAAACTTACATTTATAAAAATTGTTTACCCTATTTACAAGTATTTTTGTACTATAATAGAATAAATGTGATATTCTCAATTTTTCAATAGGAGTAAATTGTATGTCAAATCATAGCGGTAGCTATATGTTAAATGAAGTGATTACAATTTTGAGACGTGAGCATTGTTTTGATCATTTGAATCAAGAAAAGAAGCAAAACCTTATTGAAGAAATCGTCAAACTAGCCCGTTATGAGGATGATTGTAATCCGGGGGAAATTTTAGAAGGACATACAGATTATTTTCATATATGTTATTGTTGTTTGGCGAAAACTAATGATCTGGAATCTAGTCTTTGTGTAAAATGCAGGTAATTACATCTCATTTTTTTTGAATTGCTATTTCTATTTCTCTTTTTTATCCCTCTAAATCCCCCTTAAAAAAGGGGACTTTGATTAATTAGTAGTTTCTACTTGCCAATCTTCCGTAGAAAGTTCCGCCGTTTCCATAGCTTTTATACAAAAAGCACTAATATCTCTAGCTGATAAATTGACATTAATAAACACACCATTTTCTAATTTTCTTGTATCCCGAAAATCTTTTTCATCTTTACTAATAAACCGGGGAAATTGCTCAATAATATATTCAAATTTATCAGCTTCTAAATCAGCTATCACATTTAAAGTCTTTTCTAAAACATCACGCCAACTTTTAACAGGATATTCCTGACCAAAAATCTTTAACTGCTTAGGAGTTGTGGCCCTTCCTTTAGTTTTTGGTGTATTTATAAGATTTTCATTACCAAAGTAAGGCCAAATTCGTAAAACTCTCTCAGCTAAATCTAAACTCCTTTTTTCTATATCTTCTCTTTTCCAACTTTCCTGATTTTGAAAGTATTTATTGATTTCTAAATGACTATTAATCAATATTGATCTTTTCTGGTTAAAATCTCCATTAGATGATTCACTATTATACCCTGTAAGGGTTAAATTGCCCAAAGAGTGGAGTAATAAATCATGAATGGTTCCCCAATGTTCTCCTAGATGTTCTTGCCACCATTTAGTAATAGTTTGTGGCATAATATGTTCAATATCTAGATTATCTAAAATGACCTGTTCTTTATGATTAAAAGATTCTTCAATGGATTCTAAAATTAATTTACCTTTTTTAGACCGTCCAACACCGTATAATGTAACATACAATAAACTTTTCTGAAATTCTGTATCTTTAGGATAATCACGATTTTGTAAATCTAGTTTTAATCTTTCTACAAAATCAGCATGGGCTAAATTACTTGCTTTGCTAACTTGAGAATAAAGCACGGAAAATATTCTATTTAATCCCCTAGTTTGCACATTACAAACAAATCGGCGAATAATGAAATTTTCCAAAATTTGCAAAACATTAATAAAATCTACTTCTGAAAGTTTATTTTCATCATAGTCATGATAACAGTTCAGCAAAAAAGGGTAAACTGTAGCTTGTTCTAAACGGTTGATTCTTTGTAAATAATGACGAATTTTTAAGTTATTCTCTTTGATAGGATGTAAAAGTTTTGCATAATATTCAGAAAACTTATATAACTCTTGCAAATAATCAATAGCATCTGCATCTCTCTTACTCATTCTTTCTTTAAGCTCAAAATAAACTTCATTTTTCTTGACTTCTACACTATCTTTAGTTAAATAATGTCTGATAAACTCTGTTAAATTACTATTTAGAGTTTCTTGCATTGGTAGCCAATATTTATTATAAGCATCGTCTTGATTTTCGGTCTTAATTCTCAAGAAGAAATAATTACGGATTAAATCAGCTTGTGTTAACGGTTCACCTTTAGCATTGAGACTTTCAAAGACTAAATAAGGATTATCGTCTGAATGTAAAACAATACTCACAATAGATAAATAGCTACAAATTACTTTTTTGAGTTCAGGAAAGTCTATATCACCTTGTCTAATCTTCTTATCAAAAAATAGATAACATTCAGTAATATCAGAATTATTTACATAATCTTGTCCATTAATTAAACTATGAAAAGATTTTCTGTCTACCTGTGTGGGTTGCAGTTTATAGTGATCTAAACCTTTTTTATATTGATTAACAATAATAGTATTATGAATTTCTGCGGATAACTCATCATGAATATTTTTAGCTTTATCTCGCAAAGCACACAGTAAGATAAAAATAGTAGTTAAACGTTGTTGTCCGTCAATTAATGAATATTTACTGACACCTTCAGGTGTCCCAGGAGTTGGCATAGTGACAATAGACCCCATAAAATGAGGACGACGATTATTACTACGATATAGTTCTAAAATATCATTCCATAGAGCTTCCCATTCAGGTTTTTTCCAGCTATAGGCTCTTTGAAACAAGGGGACAACATACTGTTTATTACCTTCAATGATCTCTTGTAGCTTGATTTCTGAGGCTTGCATAGTTTATGTATTCTGATTTACTCAACAGTTATGCTTTTAGTATAAAACAATCTTGTATAAATAGCACAGGATAGCGTAACAAAACTAAACATTTCTGCCAAATTAACCGTCTAAAAGCAAAAGTCGGTTTTAACCGACTTATAAAAAATATTTTTTCCTCTTGGTATGAGAAAATATTTTAACTATGATTCGCCATCCAATTTACCAAATCATCAGGCTGTGAAAAATCCAAAATAGCCTCCGAAAGCTCATCTAACTTTTCACCAGATAACTCTTTAATTTGTGACTCCAACTTTGCCGAAATCTCGCCAATACGACGTTTCAACAAACGGGAAATAAGCTCTAACTTCCCACGGTTAATAATCTCTTGATAAATCACAGATTCTTCCATAGTTTCCTCCCGAAAATATTGTTTAATCAACTGTTTCTCAAACTTTAAACCAGCCAATAATTCCACACAAGCTGCTATAGTATTTTGTTGTGCTTGTTCTTCTATTTTATCTATTTCTAAAGCAACTTGCTGAAGTAACTTATTTGGTTCATCTGTCTTGGCTAAAACTGCCAAAGGTAATAAAGCAGGAGACTTTAAAAGTATTTCGCTGTCTTCTTCCCATACTCTAATTACTTGATATTGATGTCGTGTATTTCCCACTATCAATCTATCAACAAAAACATCAGGTGAATTTGTCTCTTTGAGAAAAATTACCACCTGTTGTATAGGACACAAATATTTACGATAAATCCTCAACCAATAATCTAACATTCTCACAGG
>JBJUHT010000064.1:0-72417 GCA_046070105.1 Dolichospermum sp. | reverse complement strand
GGTGGGTTTTTAGTCCAATCTAGTGATGATATCATTGCTGACCCTACTCAATGGCAAGTTGTCACCGAACGTCAACCTACCGCCCAGGAGTTAGGAGAATTATTATTTGCTTGGAAGGTGTGTAAGCACGTCAAATCAAATGCTATTGTAATTACAAGCGATCGCACTACATTAGGTATTGGTGCTGGACAAATGAACCGCGTCGGTTCAACAAAAATCGCTATTGCCCAAGCCGGAGAAAAAGCCCAAGGTGCATTTTTAGCCAGTGACGGTTTCTTCCCCTTTGATGATACCATTCGCGCTGCTGCTGCTGCTGGCATTACTGCCATTGTCCAGCCGGGAGGAAGTCTTCGAGATCAAGATTCTATCAAGGCCGCTAATGAACTAGGCTTACTCATGGTTACAACTGGTGTCCGGCACTTTTTACATTAGTCTTACCTTGGAAAAACAATTTCCAAAATTGTTGTCTCAGGTACTTGCCATTTAATTAAAATAGTGATAAGTTATATTTGTGTGTGAGGAGAAAACTCAAAAAGCGTCTGGGGTGGAAACACGGCAACACTCCCGGACGTTTTTTGATTTTAATTTGATTTCCAACGTTATCTTGTAGCAAATAATCACCTGCACACCTAAAAATACATAGCCCAAATAGTCCAGTTCCTGATTAATTAAATGCCTGCTTGCTCTACAAAACCTATAATTACCGAAATGTTGCACTTATGGTTCAGGTTTTGGCAATTTGGCAGATAATAATTTTAGTTTCAGGTTTTAATGGAATATCAACAGGGTGAATGGGGAAATTGAGAAGTTTTAAACTAGGGATCTATTCCAGTGTTAAATATCTCTAAACTCAATCACCATTGATGGATAAGATGCTGTCAAATACTCTAGAAACATTGCTAGATTAAAATCACAGCCATGAGTCATGTCTTAACAGCAACTAACCAAGAATTGCACAGAGAAGACAGAGAATATATAGTATTTCACCGATTGCTTAGTAAACAAACGGAAATGTTCACCCAGATTGAACTGTATGAGTACATAGTAACTTGAAGACGGTTGAATTGTGAAAAAAGTAACAAAAGTTAATAATTTAGTTTTTAATCACGAAGCATTTGGGAGATAATTGCATCTGCTTGTAATCTTTTGTAAGTTAAGTGAACTAAATTAGCTTCATCTAATTGTCCACAGAGGTAACAAGCTAAACTAAGAGCATCTAACAACATCAAAGTAGTAATGCCTTCTCCTGCTAAAGATGAAATATATTCAGAAACACCTTGAGCACAGGTTGTTGCTGGCATTAGCACTAGTAGTAAGCGTAAACAATCTGTTGAGGCCATCATACCATCTAATTCATGTGTTTGGGCGGCTAACTGAACAATACCAAGAACAATTTGATTCGCGGAAATACCTTCTTTCATCAGTAAAGTAAAGAAAGAGGTTAAATGACATGGGGTGCTGTGATCAAGTTTGATATTCATAGTGCTTATTAAAATCAGTGTAACAATAATCAAAGATTTTTTGGCTAATCCGGAAAAATCTCTGAAAATTTTTTGGTTTTTTTCCGTCAGATTTCAGAATTTTTGAATAGATGTCACCCAATTGTCAACTTGAGTTTTGAGAAACTCATATTTTCTTATGCCCTGATATTGTCAATCAATAACTTGACGCTTTTCTATAATCTTAGCATTTTGTAACACCAAGTAAGTCTGGTAGTTTTTTGGGCTGCATGATCAAATTTATCTAACTTGCTAGTTTGTAGTTTATGTAACAGACAAAAGGCAGTTTTGGCAATTAAAGTAAGATAGCTAGGTTTGTGTTTAGTTAATCAGACGCAATAAACACCATTGTTGACGAGTATTTCCTCAAGTTAATATCCAGTGGACGTAAAGACGAATTACATCTAATATTTCTGAATGTAAAGGTTTGAAACCGGGAAAAAATAATTGTCATATTGACAAAATTTTTGATTAACTGCTTATACAATTATATTTTTGCTTATATTTATATATTTTCAAAATAAATGCGTTGATGCTAGAGCTAAAACAACAAACAAAGTCACTAATGGCATTTTTGGTAGCATAATAGTAGATGACATTAAGAATTTATTTGGGGAAAAAAAATCTGTATGACAAACTACATAGAAACCCAATCTTCAGAACAGTTGCTAGATGAGGATGTAATTATGCAAGAACCAACACCGCTAAATCATGTAGAAGTAATTGAAAATGTGATTAATACTCTAGCAGAAGATCAAAGTGCAATGGTAAGCCATTCGGCCGAGGGTGGGTATTTGTGGAAATTTGAATATGGAACTGTGGAAGTATTTGTACAGTTGACCGGAACTACTGATGAAGATACAATTACTGTTTGGTCTGCTGTGCTGACGCTACCAGTTGAAGATGAGGCCAGATTAACACGCTATTTATTAGAATTGAACTGTGTTAGTACCTTTGAAGCTCGTTTTGGGATTATTGACAATCAGGTAGTGGTGATTTCTACACGCACTTTAGCAGAGTTATCTCCGGGGGAAGTTTCACGTATTATTACTATCGTCGCAAGTATCGCTGATGATCATGATGAATATCTGCAATCTGAGTTTTGTAAAGTGTAGGTATTGCACTATTGCGGTATAAATTATGTTTATTATGTTTCGCGCTAAGACGCAAAGGAGCAAAGCCGCAAAGGAATAGGTTGATTTTGTGGTTTAAATACATGAAAACTGCTGTAACTATTGCTGTCACTATTTTAGTATTTTAGCCTGGGGGTTGACTTTTAATGCCTGAGCAGTGGCGACTGATTCCGATTTTAGCAGCTTCTGGTTCTGTCCAGATGGCTATAGACCGTTGGTTATTAGTACAGCATGAGTCGGGAAAATGTCCACCGATTCTGCGCTTTTATACTTGGTCTCCCCCAGCAATTTCTCTGGGTTATCATCAACGTCAATATCCTGAATTTTGGCAAAATTTCATCTGGAAAGGCCAAAAATTGGATTTGGTACGTCGTCCTACTGGTGGGAGAGCAGTTTTACATCAAGGTGATTTAACTTACTCAGTTGTCACTTCTGGAGTCAGGGGCAATACTCTAGAAATATATACAAAGATTTGTGAATTTTTAATCCAAGGATGGCGATCGCTTAGTATAGAGTTGTACTATGGTCAGGCTGGACGCGGTTATATTCATAACCCTAATTGTTTTGGAACGGCCACTGGTGCAGATTTGGTTTTAGCAGATGGTTCTAAACTCATTGGTAGCGCCCAATTACGCAGAGGTGACGCAGTTCTTCAACATGGTTCTATAGGATTAAATCCAGATGTGGATTTGTTTTTAAAAGTATTTAATCAGGAGTTTTTTCATCCTATTCAACTTCCTAAAAGTATTAATCAAGAAACAATTATGAAGGCTTTAATAGCCGCAGCTTGTGATTGTTTTGCTATGAAAATAGAGGTGATACCTTTATCTAAAGATGAATGGAATTTGATTTTAGCAAATTGTTGATGAGGGTTAGTTTTTGGACTACCCTAAGTTTTTTTCCTCTCGCAGAGGCGCAAAGACGCAAAGATGATTCAGGTCTATTTTAGTTTTTATCTTTGGTATGATGTCTACTTTTTAGATTGTCATGTTTTATTTGCATTTCATACCATTCGTTTAAACAGTATTCTGACCAACAAAACAATATTCATTCCAACAAAAATCACATAATTCTTTTTGTTTGATTTGATCTTTATTTACTGGTTTTTGCAGTAGATAATTGCGCGGACAATGGCTGTAATTACATGATTTTACCTGGTATATAGGCTAATATTTCTGGATGATCTGGTTATCTAAAAGATGATACATATAAATCTCGCTACTAAGGACTTGAGGATACAGAGAATGAAGAAAGTAAATCTTAATTGCGCGTTAGTTGCGAAGGCAGACTTCTCTTCAGGGAGTAATAAAAATTTGCAACATATAACCTATGAAAATCATACACATTGAGTTACTATGGGAGAGGTGTCAAATACAGCAAGATTACCCGCATGGATACAAATCAGTTAAAGTTTCTATTAATGCTGTTAGGATGTGATAATTATCGTACTGGCTTTAGTTCTAACATTTTTAAGCGTTTTAAAAGTGAAAAAAACAAAATTTGTCGAGATTTGGGGGAATTGGAATATGTGGACTATTCCCGTGAAGTTGCTACGGTGAAGATTTTACCTGCTGGTCAAGCACTATTGAAACTTGACTCTACACAGTTACCTATTGATAATCAAGAACTCAAGGTACTGGAGAAGATAAGTAAAAGTTCTGGAAAAATAGCCCCCAGTGAAATCAAAGTTTCAGGACTAAAATCTGATGAAAGAGATGTAATCTTAAAAACCTTGAGTGAACGAGGTTTGATTGCTGCTGAAATTAAAATTAAAAGAGTTAATGCTGAAGTTTGGTTAACAGAAAGAGGTATTGAGGTTTTGCGGGATGAATATAATCCCGAAGGAAAAGCAAATATAGACTTTAATTTGCTGGGTAATTATGTGCAGTTTTTGCGGAAGAATTTGCGGGTTAAGTCAGAACAAGTTTCTATTTTAGGTTCTGATAATATAGAATCACATTCTGATATTACTAGCAATATCAGTGATGAAGAAATTTTAGAGACTATCAAGAAATTAGATCGGGAATTGGGGACAGAGAATTATCTACCAATTTTCCATTTACGGCAAAAATTACAACCGCCTTTATTACGAGACGATTTAGATCAGGCGTTGTATAGATTACAAAAAAGTGACAAAATTGATTTTAGTACCTTACAAGAATCTAGCGCTTATACACCAGAACAAATTGACGCGGGAATTCCTCAAAATATTGGCGGACAACTGTTCTTTCTCATAGTTAATTAACAGGTTTTTCAATATTTTTCATTTTTTCATTACTTCCTCCTCTCACTCATCTATATCTATGACAGACATTAACGACATTATTAAACGCGAGGTCAACCCTTTTGACGTGATCAATTTAAAGCCTACTAATTTTTGGGCTGAAGAACAAGATTCAAAACTCATGGTTGAGTCAATTCATAAAGAGGCAATCATAGAAATTGAAGGTTTACTTGACTTAATAGGTAAAGATCATCGTAGCCGTACGGTTTTATTAGCCGGTGATTCTGGTTCTGGTAAAAGTTATTTATTAGGTCGGCTCAAACGCACTCTTAATCCCAAAGCATTTTTCGCCTATATTCTCTGCAATTGGGCTGATAGTAGTAATATCTGGCGGCATATTTTACGTCATACTGTTGATAGTTTAATTCAAGTTCCCGAAGGTGAAAAAGAATCACAATTAATATTGTGGCTAAAAAGTTTAACGGCATTTACAAGTAGTGATATCAAACAAAGAATATTTAATGATAATTTTTGGGAAGCATTACAAAGTAATCGGCAAAAATTTATCAAACACCTCAAGGATAGTTATAAAAAAGCAGGTATTTATAATCCTGATATGTTTTTTGGAGTCTTGCATGATCTCGCAAATCCAGAATTATATGATTTAGCTTGTGAATGGCTGCGTGGTGATGATCTAAATGAAGACTCCATGAAAGAGATTAAAGTTAAAACCTGCATTGATACAGAAGACGCTGCAAAAAATATCTTAGCCAACTTTGGCAGAATTTCTACACAAACCCAACCGATTGTTTTATGTTTTGATAATTTAGATACTATGCCCCAGTTACCAGAAGGTTTTCTGGATATACAACCTTTTTTTAATGTCAATACCACAATTCATGGGGATAATTTAAAAAATTTCTTGGTGATTATCAGCGTTATTACAAATACATTAAAACGGCATTTTGATCGAATTCTCCCAGCCGATAAAGCCGGAATACATAAAACAATTCAGTTAAAACGTATTACGATAGAACAGGCCGAAGCACTTTGGGCTTATCAACTTCAGCCATTACACCAACTAGCAAACCCCAGACCTGAATCTGCTACTTTTCCACTAAATCGGGAAATATTGGAAAAAACCCATCCCGGTGGTACAACTATGCCTAGAAATGCACTAACTCTAGGTCGTGAAGAATATCAAAAATATAAAGGTTCATTATTAGGTGAAGATAAAAAACCAAAGCCAGAACCAGTTACACTAATAATAAAGGTGACAACGTCCGACAAAGAAACTATTCCTAAACCTATCATTATTCTTCCTCGACCACAACCCGATCAAGCAGAATTTGAATTATTATGGCAGCACGAATATACAAAAAGTCAGGGGAAAATTACCAAGATTTCTTTGTTATCATCACCTGATTTAATTCAGATGTTGCAGCAGTCTATATCTACTTTAAAAATGCAGGGAGTTAAGACTAAACTTTTAAGCGGAAAGTATGCTAGTTATTCCTTGAGTTATCAACATCCTACCAAGCGGGAAAAATTGGGTATAGTTTGGACAGAAGACTCAAATATGACCAGTTTTTATCATGTAATGAACGCTTGTCAAACAGTCATTCAAAAAAATCTCTGTCAAACTATGTACTTAATTCGTGGTGGGGATTTAGGAAAACCAAATCTGGCTGGAAATCAACTCTATAGACAGATTTTCACGGATACTAATCATGTTCATATTAAACCAAGTTTACAGTCTATTCACTACTTGGCAACATATCAGAGTTTGGTAAATTCTGTCAAATCTCAAGAATTGGTAATTGGTGGGAAAACGATTAATTTACAAAGATTAGAAACTTTAATTAATGAATCTGAGATATTGAATCAATGTACTTTATTACAAGATTTAGAAATTGTTGCTAAAACAAATCGAAAGCCAGAACCAAATGGTAAGGAAGGAAAAGATTTAAGACCTGTTAAAAATTTCCTATTAAATCTAGTCAAAACTCAATCATTTATGGGAGTACCTACTTTAATTTCACAAGCAGTTAGCCAATTTCCTGATGTGAAAGAAAGTGAAATTCGGAGTCTAATTGAACAACTATGTCAGGAAGATAAAGTTAAAATTGTTAACCCCGACGAAAAGCCAGAAGCTCAATCAATTTGTTTAGTTCTTCACAAGTAATCTATCCAGCAGATTTTTTATATTAGCCAATGCACTACCTGACAGAAGTTTCTGAAATTTACCAGCAAATTTCCCAACTGTCCCTATCTAAAACCCTATGGATAGATACGGAAATTGCTGATTGGTATACCGATAAACCAAAATTAGCACTAATTCAGGTATTGGCTGATTATACAGATTTAACTGGTGAATCTGCTTACATTTTTGATGTTTTAGATAAACCTGATTTGGCTGTATATTTCATTAACCAAATTATAGTTAATCCGCAAATTGAGAAAGTTTTTCATAATGCTGGTTTTGATTTAAAATATTTAGGGAAGGAACTAGCACAAAATGTCACTTGTACTTTAAAAATAGCGAGAAAAATCACTAAAGAAGTTTTACAAACTACCAACTTAAAACTAAAAACTCTAGCTGCTGAACTCTGTCAATTTTCTCATGTAGACGCAGAAGAGGGAAGCAGTGATTGGGGAAAACGTCCCCTGACTCAAAAACAGTTAAACTATGCAGCTATGGATACTGTTTATCTCGCTGCTGTTCATTATCGCTTGCTTGAAATATCCAATCCTGATGTTATCAGTCGTGTATTTAATATGGTAGATCACAAATCTGAAAATTCCTCTTTAACTCCCACTAAAGTTAGATTAGCTTTTGAATGTCCTCGACTATTTTATCTCAATCACCGTTTTAATTGTAAAGCAATATTCTCTCCTAAAGATACTCTTGGGGGTGTTGGTAATGTTTTTCATAAGTTAGCAGATGATTTTATTAATTTACTGCTGATTGAACCCAGATTTAAAAGTTTATTTAATCCATCTGCAACACAATTAAAGGTAGATCAAATTACATCGGAAATTCAACAATTATTCTATCAAATTAAGTTCTTTCCCTATTTGCAAGATGTAATTGTACAAGACGGAAGTAAAGCACCTGTATTATTACAAGTTTGGCAAGGTTTACAAGGATTAATTAAAAAGTTTACTGAATTGTTAGTAATTAATCGTCGTTATTGCAGTGCAGAAACACTTATTTCTAATACTTTTATTTCTGGAGAACAGAATTTAGAATATTACTTTGATTTACCTAATGGCACAAAACAATTAATCAGAGGTGAGTTTGATTGTCTGGTTTTTAATTTTGAACTTAAACGTCTTTGTATGGTAGAATTTAAAACCTATCAACCTGTAGATTCAGCAGCACAATTAGCGCAAGTTTCTCTCTATAGTTATATGTTATCGAAGCAGAAAAAAACACCTGTTGATTCTGCTGTTTATTGTGTTTTACCAGAATTTAAAGAGTACAAATATTCTTGGGAACAGTTAGAAAATACGGTTCATCAATTAATTCCCTATAAATTATTACAAATGCAAGAATGGTTAAGTTGGGAATCTCCCAATCCTAACCCACCACCAGCGACAAATCAACCTTATTTATGTGAAATTTGTCCCCAACAACAAAAATGTCAGACTTTTTTTGATGTTGAATCTAATTATGATCAAAATTCAGATACAGAACCTCCTAGAAAAAAGCCAGATCCATCTATTAATGCTGATAAAATAGGCGAAGATTTAGTTAATACTTTGCAATCTTTTGGTGTTGGTGTTGAGTATCATGGTGCTGCGGTAAGTCCAGCATTTATCCGCGTGAAACTTAAACCAAATTCGGGTGTAAAAGTAAATTCAATTCTCAAATTATCCGCTGATTTACAAGTACAATTAGGCTTAAATTATCCGCCTTTAATTGCACCTCAAGCTGGTTATGTTAGTGTTGATTTACCGCGTCAAGATAGACAAATTGCTAAATTTGAAGATTTTATTCAACAGCAATTTTTACCCCCAACAGCACCCGTAAAAATTGCCATTGGAGTGGCTATTGATGGTAAATTGTTAGAGGCTGATTTATCAGATCCAAATACCTGTCATTTTTTGGTGGGAGGAACAACAGGAAGCGGAAAAAGTGAATTTTTGCGATCCTTACTTCTTAGTTTAATCTATCGTCATTCTCCCCAACATTTAAAAATTGCTTTAGTTGATCCTAAGCGGGTAACATTTCCCGAATTTGAACAAATGTCATGGTTATATGCACCAGTTGTCAAAGATAGCGATCGCGCTGTAGAATTAATGGAACAACTAGTTGCAGAAATGGAATCTCGTTATCAAAAATTTGAAAAAGCTAAATGTGCAGATTTAACAGTTTATAATCAACGTTCCTCCCAAATTTTACCGCGCATTGTTTGTATTTTTGATGAATATGCCGATTTTATGGCAGAAAAAGAGGTCCGCACCATATTAGAACAAAGTATCAAACGTTTAGGCGCGATGGCAAGAGCCGCAGGTATTCATTTGATTATTTCTACCCAACGTCCAGAAGCGAGTATTGTCACCCCAATTATTCGTTCTAACCTACCTGGAAGGGTTGCACTCAGCACAAAAAGCGAAGCAGATTCAAAAATCATCTTAGGTGGAACATCAACCGTAGCAGCTTATCTGATAGGCAAAGGTGATTTAGTTTATCAAGTTGGTTCGCACTTGCAACGCCTTCAGAGTTTATTGGCACAAAGTATTCAGCTACCATTAGTTTAGCCAAATAAATAACCTAGTAGAGACGTTCCATGGAACGTCTCTACTATTTTTGTCGGAGATGTCTATTAGAAATCATTTGATACTTTTTCACATCCCTCTAAAAGAGTAACATCACCAAAGTTAAAATTTATTGGATAATATGAACGCGACATCATTGGGAAAGCGTCAGTAGAGGAACTAAAATGGGACATATCATCGCAACAGCAAATATGAAAGGTGGAGTCGGTAAAACCACTATTACAGTCAATATAGCTACTTGTTTAGCGAAAAATTACGGGAAAAAAGTCCTAGTTTTAGATTTGGACAGTCAAATTAGTGCCACACTGAGTTTAATGTCACCCGTAGAATTTGCCAAACGTCGTAAACAAAGAAAGACATTGAGATATTTATTAGATCAAATTATTAATCCTGAACCAGGGGTAAAATTTACAATTCAAGATATTATTCAACCGCAAGTTTGTAATCTGCCTGGATTAAATTTATTACCGGGAGATATAGATTTATATGATGAATTTGTAGTTTCAGAAATGCTGCATAATCAATCTGTAGCATTAGGTGAGCAAGACTTTGAAAATATCTGGAATCGTTTTGAAAGAGTCTTAATTAGAGATATCTTAAAACCTGTGCGTGATGAATATGATTTTATTCTTTTAGATTGCGCTCCCGGTTATAATCTTATGACTCGTAGTGCTTTAGCTAGTAGTGATTTCTATATTCTCCCAGCTAGACCAGAACCCTTATCTGTAGTAGGAATCCAACTTTTAGAAAGACGCATTTCCCAGTTAAAAGATAGTCACAATCAAGAAGCAAAAATGGATATTAAAATGTTGGGAATAGTCTTTAGTATGTCTAGTGGAAATATCCTGAATAGTAAATATTATAAACAGGTAATGCACCGAGTTGTCGAAGATTTTGGAGTAGATAAAATCTGTAAAGCGCAAATACCAGTTGATGTCAATGTTGCCAAAGCTGTTGATAGTTTTATGCCAGTTTCTTTACTAAGTCCTAATACAGCAGGTTCTAAAGCATTTATGCAGTTAACTCAGGAATTATTGGAGAAGTTTTAAATTAAAGTTCGTAGTTGTTAATAAATAATTGCAACTACGAAACTAATCAAGTAAATTACTGCTGATACTCACTTAAATAGAAATGGCTAGATCTTTCTGGACTAAATATAGGGTTGATAGCTTGATAGAAAATTGATTACTGAGGTTATTACTGAATAAACAAAGAAAATGTAATATTTTTTACTTAATAAAACAGATTTTGATCATAATTAATTATTCATCGGCGGATAGGAATAAATACTTACCAACAGCAGACAGAGCTTTTGCATCAGTGTTATTAGTAATAATAAAAACTAATCAATGAACGTGATATCAGTATTTATTTCTTAATTAGATAGGTAACAAAGATCCATATTTTTTGAAAATCAACGCTGATACAGATGATATTTTCACCAAGATATAAGCTTCTGTCCCTGCTAGTTAGGGAAAATGTCATAATCAGGATAATCAAGATTAAAGGATAAACAGGATGAAAACCCCAAAATTATTCACCAATTACCCATTACCAGCCGCAACTAGATAACTAGCAACTTGAGTTAATAGTAAAATTCCCTCTCAAGTTTAATCATATAAATGTTATTTTAAACACATAAGATTTGCCGTTGGCACTCTCTTGAGAGAGTTATTGGTCAATTATCAGTTCACCGTACTAAAATATAGATATCTTCAAAAAACATTACATAGCTAAAATCCCGAATTGAAAATAGTTTCAGCAACTAAATTTGAGTTAAAACTTTGCCAGTATGTTGAAATTTACGCTAAAACCCTGATCCCCAACCTTAAAGATTCATGTTAGTCTATTCCAGTTACAAAATACAAAGTGGAAGCGGAACAGGTTCGAGTTTGCAGGTACTGTCACCATCACAAGTGAAAAACCCAACTAAAAAAAACTGAAGTTCTCAAGTCGCTTTAAAAATCGGACGCATGAATCAAAGACATTTGTGGAATACTGTCGTAGCCCAAACAATATTGACCCTAACCGTTTTGGGTCTGCCCTTAGCAGCTAAAACTCAAGCAGGCGAGGGAAATTCTGCAACTCTTGCCAAATCATCTGCCAGTGACGCGGTTAAAGTTGGAGAATACCAATTACCGACAGAACAACCTCTTTCTGAGTCTGTAATTGCCAAAATTCAGCCTCACAGTATTCGGGGCTTACAAGCAGCAACTCTTTATGTTCGGGACACTCCCGTTCTTACCTTTCTGGGTTCTGCCCAAGTTAGTAACAAGAAAATCAAAATTGGGGTCGTGGGTAATAAGAACGCAGGTAAATTTGCCAATGATCCGGTGGATAGAGCTAGTATCATAGCAGCTAGAATTAATGAACTAGTTGACAACAATGTAGATGCCAGCAAAATTACCGTCAGTTGGAAAATAGCGGATCAGCCCGCAACCAATAATAAAGCTTACAAGAATGATCTCTCAGTTCCCGAACCGTCTGGGAGTTCCTACGGGTCACTCCGTGATCGCTACACCATCACAATTGACGGTCGAGAACTGGTAGAAGTCAATAAAACCACACGACTATCAGTCAATACGAATGGGGACAGAAAAACCCTAGCCACTAATTTGGCTCAAGATGCTTTAGAGGCAACTAATAGACTGCGGAGACTGATTGGCAACGCAGACCCGATCAAGGAAATCGCCAATATACCCGCTAGTAAATCAGCCTCCATGCCAAAGTTACCACAAAAAATTGCTTTTGGTGGGGTAAATATTAATTTTCGCGGCATAGCTTCTTGGTATGGTTATGACGGCTCTGGCAATAAAACAGCCAGTGGGGAAAGATATAATCCCGAAGGGTTAACTGCTGCTCATCGCACTTTGCCCATGGGGACAAAAATCCGTGTTACTAATACCAAAAATGGGCGTTCTGTTGTGGTCAGAATCAATGACAGAGGTCCTTATATCCGTGGTCGAATTATCGATCTTTCTGCTGGTGCTGCCCGTATATTAGGGATGATCGGCAGTGGTCTTGCTCCAGTCAGTCTGGAAATTTTGGGAAGATAATCCCCTTTCTCGTTCCTTATTTCTTTTCGCTCTTCACTATTAAATGCCCCTGGTTCATCTATCTTATTTATCCCCCAATTATCAATTGTGCCACGCGGCGCTATCAGATATACACTAACGGGGGAAAGGATCGAAAGGAACTGGGGGTTTTTTGTGCGGTTGCTGACAACAGTTACAGCTTTACGCTGCTATTTGCATGGCCGTCGGAGGTGTTACCATTTCGGGACGACCCAGGATAAGGAAGTTGATGATCAAGCTGTTTGGTATCCGACTGCGGTGGGTTTAGTGCCAACTATGGGTAGTTTACATCAAGGGCATCTGAGCTTGATTCATCGAGCTAGGAAGGAAAATTTGACAGTAATTGTCAGTATTTTTGTTAATCCGTTGCAATTTGGACCAAATGAGGACTATCAACGCTATCCCCGGACTTTAGCACGGGACCGAGAATTTTGTGAACAAGCGGGGGTAGATGCGATTTTTGCCCCAACTCCTGAAGAAATTGGTGTCTCTGCTGAAAATATCACAGCAACTCAGGTGACACAAGTTATCCCTCCATCTGCTATGATGTCTAGTTTGTGTGGTAATTTTCGGCCGGGTCATTTTGCGGGGGTAGCTACAATTGTGACTAAACTCTTCAACTTGGTACAACCTGACCGAGCTTACTTTGGACAAAAGGATGGTCAACAACTGGCGATTATTAAGCGGTTAGTAACTGATTTGAATTTGCCCGTTGAGATTGTTACTTGTCCCACGGTGCGGGAATTGTCCGGCTTGGCTTTGAGTTCTCGGAATCAATATTTGACTACCACGGAAAAAGAGCAAGCAACAGTGTTATTTAAAGCTTTAGAACAGGCTAAAGCGGCATTTCAAGCTGGCGTTCGTCACAGTAGTGAACTAATAGCATTGGTACGGCAAGAAATCGCCAAGGTGAGGACTATCAGCTGGGAATATATTGAATTAGTTGAACCAAATACGTTGATGTTTTTAGAAAAAGTTGAGAATGAAGGAATGTTGGCGATCGCAGCTCGTCTGGGTTCTACAAGGTTAATTGACAACACGATTCTACGGGATGTCAAGGACCAAATCCGGCAACCGATTATCGCTATTGACGGTCCTGCGGGCGCTGGGAAATCTACAGTCGCTCGTCAAGTAGCACAGGAATTAGGTTTGGTTTATTTAGATACGGGTGCTATGTACAGATCAATCACTTGGCTAGTGCTGGAACAAGCTATTGATATTGATGATGATTGTGCTGTAGCTGAACTAGCAACTCGGTGTAAAATTGAACTTAGTCCTGGACAAAGTCTGCAATCTCCCGTAAAAGTCCAGATTAACGATATAGATGTAACTGAAAAAATTCGCACAACTGAGGTAACATCAAAAGTATCAGCGATCGCTGCCCAAAGCGCTGTTAGACAAGTATTAGTCCGACAACAACAGATTTGGGGACAACGGGGAGGCTTAGTAGCGGAAGGTAGAGACATTGGCACTCATGTTTTCCCAGATGCAGAAGTTAAAATCTTTTTAACTGCTTCCGTGGGTGAACGGGCCCGTCGTCGTTATCAGGACTTTGAAAAACAAAATCAACCCCCAATTAGTTTAGAACAGCTAGAACGGGACATTACTGAAAGAGACTTAAAAGATAGCACTCGTCAGGTTTCCCCCTTACAAAAAGCACCTGATGCTATTGAAGTCCAAACGGACGGTTTAACCGCTTCTCAAGTGGCTGCACAAATTATTAGCCATTACAATCAACGACTTGCTCACTAATACAGCACTTTCTGGCGTTATGAGGTACACCACGGGCGGGCAAGATGCCCACCCCACAAGAGTTTTATTATTAAAATTTGTACCTCATAGCAATGGAATCTGCTGTAATTACAATCATGGTGAGTAGCTGACTCACCATGGCCAATTTTATGACCAAACCCCGGACACACCTACAGCAGTTTTCGGCGATTTAAACTAGATATTAAGCTGTACTGCATTTAATTTGTATAATTATAGCGGGCAGGATGCCCGCACCACAACATCTAGCTATATTAGGATTGTACAATTTAGCTGCGTAACAACTTACCTTCTTCCTTTTACTACCACCCCAATATCGTCCGGTAATGAGATACAGCAAGTTAAGCTTGTGTGAGGTAGAGCTTATGCGGGCAAAATGCCCGCACCACAAGAGTTTTATCATTCATATCTGTACTTTGTGAATACCGATAACTGCTGTAATTTCCTACGGTTTCCAATTTGCTAATAAGTTGGGATAATTTGCAGGTGTGGGGAATATTTTTCGCCATGTTTGTTGACGTTGTTGGGGTTTTTCCCGGCTAATATTCCAGAGGGTTTCATAGAAGAAAAAGGAAACACCGGCAAATTTCCTCTCACGTACTTTCTCGACTTGGGTTTTTATTTGTTCTATGGAAACTGCACGATTTTTTAAACCACTTAAAATTCCAATACTCACCGGAATATGACTTTGGGCTAGTTTCACTTCTGGATATTCCAATTCCTTCATAAAGACGTTTAAATCATCACGATAAATCTGTAAAACTAAGTCTTCAATTATTCCCATTCTTTCCCATTTTTGCCAATCTGCTAGGAAATATTCATAGGAAAAACGCTGGGGATTTGGTGCCACGGAAACGATACAATCTTTTTTATTGGCTTTAATTGCTGTAAATACTTGCTTCATAAATGCGGTGATTTTGTTCGCTCTCCAACTTACCCATTCTGGATTTTTGAAGTCTGTAGGGGGAAGTTTACCTTGATGTTCTTGCTGGTATAATGCTGTAGTGTAGCTATCATATCCTAGTTCTGATGGTAAACCGAAATGATCATCAAATTGAATTCCATCAAGATCATAATTTTTAACTATTTCTACTATCAAATCTTGAATAAATTTTTGCACTTCGGGACGAAAGGGATTTAACCAAACTCGGTTATGTATTCCTTCTTTGACTATTTTTGTACCATCTTGGCGATTTGTCAACCAACCAGGACGATTTTTAGCTAAAAGTGAATCAGCAGGTGCCATAAAGCCAAATTCAAACCAGGGAATGACTGTTAAATTTTGTTTATGTCCCTGGGTGATGATTTCTTTAAGCATATCTCGCTTTTGCAGTCCGGGGGTAGGGTCAACTGCTTTACCAATGACTTTGGCTGCTACTTTGCTAGGATACAATGTATATCCCCAATTCCAGACGGCGGGATAAACGGTGTTAAAGTTGAATTGCTGTAATGTTCTTAAACTCTGTTTTAATCGTTCTCTCTCAAATAAAACATCACTATCAATATTTGTCAACCATACCCCCCGTAATTCTGTGGAATTAGGAATTTGGGCATTTAAAGGGAATGATAGTATGATGATAGCTATCATACTCACGACCATGATAATCGCTAAAAATCCCAGTTTTCTAGTTTGACTTTGCCATTTGAAAAATATTTTTTTCATTAATTTCAATTAATTTAATTGCAAAACTTTGCCTTCTGTGCAATTTTACATTATTCTTAGGCATAATCTCGCAAATAACTATATTCTCCTCCTTGTTGTCTTGAGTCTAATTACCAGATTTTAATACTAAAATATCCATGAAAATCTCTACAGCCTCTAATTATAGCCAACCACCCCACTATCCTCCCTCTGTCCCTTTATACGTTTACCGCGAGTTGACAGCAGAGTTACAAGCAATACAATCTAAATTGGATATAGTCACAAATCACAATCAAAAACTGGCTCAAGAAAATCAACAATTGCGTCAAGAAATTACTAAAGTGATTCAGTCTTGCTTAGAACTACAAAAGTTAGTTGATACTTCAGTACCTGGTTTTCCCATAGGACCTCAGTCTCATAAAGAAGTCAAATCTTCAACTCAAATTCAACCTCCAGTCAGTAATAACCATGAGGTAACATATACAAATAAGCCTACAAATAAGCCGAAAGTTACCGCAGCACCTCCACGTCGAGAAACTCAACCCCAAAAAAAAGCAGTCATAAAAAATACACATTATCAAAACCATCACCAGGGGGCGGCCGTATCTGGTACGAATATTAACACTACGGGGTCACAAAGGGTATTTATAGAAGAAAAAAAGGTACGCTTTTCTCGTCCTACCATGTCTAATACAAAAGAATTAAGTGGCTGGAATTTATTAATAACTATTGTATTAATTATGATTACTGGTTTTGCGGCTGGGTATATAATTGTTCGTCCTTTATTCCAAAATCATAGTCAACAATTTCAACTTAAACACTAGAAATGTAGAGACGTTACAGGAAACGTCCCTACTAAATTTCGTTGTTTTCTATTGATTAATTATCTATCAACAGAACCCATAATTACGTCAATACTACCGAGAATAACAACAATATCTGCTACCTTCATTCCTCGGAGTAAATGGGGAAGAATTTGGAGGTTGTTGAAATCTGCGGCGCGAATTTTCCAGCGCCAGGGGAAAACATTATTATCACCAACTAGGTAAATTCCCAACTCTCCCTTACCACTTTCGACACGGGAGTAAATTTCACCTTTAGGAACTTTAAAAGTAGGAGCAACTTTTTTAGCCACGAATTGGTAATCAAAACCATCCCATTCTGATTTTTTCCCAGCCATTAACCGTTTCGCTTCCAGGTTTTCATAAGCTCCTCCGGGTAATCCCTCAATAGCTTGGCGAATGATTTTTACAGATTCGCGCATTTCTCGCATACGTACCATGTAACGCGCAAGACAATCACCTGTTGTTTCCCACTGAACATCCCAATCAAAATCATCGTAACATTCGTAGTGGTCAACTTTCCGTAAATCCCATTTTACCCCAGAAGCGCGTAACATCGGACCAGAAAGCCCCCAATTAATAGCTTCTTCACGGGTAATAGTTCCCAAACCTTCAATCCGGCGGCGGAAAATGGGATTATTAGTAACTAAGCGTTCATACTCATCAACTTTGGGGATAAAGTAATCACAAAAATCTAAACACTTATCTACCCAACCATAGGGTAAGTCAACGGCCACACCACCAACACGGAAATAGTTATGATTAACCATGCGGTAGCCTGTAGCAGCTTCCCACAGATCATAAATCATTTCCCGTTCCCGGAATTGGTAGAAAAAGGGTGTTTGTGCGCCAACGTCAGCTAAGAATGGACCAAACCATAATAAGTGGTTAGCAATGCGGTTTAATTCCAGCATGATCACACGGATATAGCTGGCGCGTTTGGGTACGGTAATACCCGCTAATTTTTCCGGTGCGTTGACTGTCACCGCTTCATTAAACATCCCCGCAGCGTAGTCCCAACGGCTAACGTAGGGGACATACATGATTGTAGAACGGTTTTCGGCAATTTTCTCCATCCCCCGGTGTAAATAGCCTATAACTGGTTCACAGTCAACGACATCTTCACCGTCTAAGGTCATGATTAAGCGCAAAACTCCGTGCATTGATGGGTGATGAGGTCCCATATTTAGCACCATCGGTTCGGTGCGGGTTTCTATTCTACTCATAGATTTTGCTATTCTCCTATTGTGGATGTTGTCAATTGACCCGCTAAGATTAACTTGTACTTCAATTATTATAGGGAAGCTTGATATATCTTAGATTAGGAGTTTTGACTTTTTTTATGTATCAGATCTTTGACCAATTTTTCCAGTAATTATTATTAGCTAAAGCTTCTCAAATTACCACAACTAAATAATTTAGCGGTCTGCACTTGAATGAGATACAGAATTTACCTAAAAAACCATACACCCAAGGAATTTTAACTCTGTTCCCAGTTAAGAGTTCCCTGTTCCCTTTAGTTGCTGAAAATTCACAACTTGTTGATGCCATTTGATGGCGCTGGTTACATAATACAATATCCCCACAAAAATCCTCAAAATCCTGGGCATCCTGATGCAGACAAAATCTTAGTCAACCGAGTTATATTAAGAAATGTAACAAAATCACCACTAAAACGGCTTACCATCTTGACAACCAAGAAAAGAACAGATAGAGTGATATACATACCCGGGTAAGACCACTAGAAAATGATATGCAAACTAAGCAAAAGGTTACGCTATATTTGTCGCCAGAATTGCACAGAAGACTGAAAATTCGTTCTGCTGTTGACTCAGAACCGATGTCAGATATGGCAGAACGAGCGCTCAATTTCTACCTGACCAAATCAGAAGTAGTAGAAGAAATAGAAGCGTCTTCTTATGGGCGAACTCATCGGCTCTACTCCTGTCCCACTTGTGAAACCTCACTGGTGTTACGGAATGGAGAACTAGTGGATTTGGGTAATCCAGTGGGAATAATAGGTGAGGAATGTCTACCTATTGACAACAGAGAAAAAGATCAAACCCATCCTAAGAGTGAGGAAGAATTAGTCCCTTGCTAGATAGGAATTGTTAATGATTAATTCATAGTATGGCTTCAAGCCAGGCTACCGCTATTAGTGCTGTCTCTATAAGGTCTCAAGTAGGTCGATAGTATGAAAGAAGAGCTCAATATTTTAATTCAAGCTCAATACCCTTTAATCTACCTTGTGACCTCCGAGGAAGAACGGGCAGAGCAAGCGATTTATAAAGTCTCTCAAGAGTTAAAGCCCCAAAGGCGAGTATATGTGTGGACAGTAACTCACGGTATCGTCGAGTACGGTCAACCTCGCAGTACAACCCAACACAATACTGTTTCTCCCGAAGCAGCGATTGATTGGATAATTCGTCAAAAAGAAGCCAGTATATTTATTCTTAAAGATTTACATCCCTTTATAGATGCGCCAGCAACGACTAGATCGCTTCGGGACGCGATCGCTAGTTTCAAAGGAACGCAAAAGAACATCATTTTGATGTCCCCTGTGCAACAAGTTCCCATTGAATTAGAAAAAGAAGTTGTTGTTTTAGACTTTCAATTGCCTGACATGGCTGAGTTAAATAAAGTTTTAACTGCCCATCAAGAGCAAAATTGGGGACGACGGCTGACAACCGAGGCGCGAGAAAGGCTTCTTCGAGCCGCTTTAGGTCTAACCAAAGATGAAGCTGAGAAAGTATACCGTAAAGCACAGGTAACAACGGGGCAATTGACGGAAAATGAAGTTAATATAGTCCTGTCCGAGAAAAAACAACTCATCCGCCGTAACGGTATCTTGGAGTACCTCGAAGAAGATGAAACCATTGATGCTGTGGGTGGGTTGGAAGAGTTGAAAACCTGGCTCACCCAACGCTCCAACGCCTTTACAGAAAGAGCGAGAGAATATGGTTTGCCTCAACCTAAAGGAATGTTAATTCTCGGTGTTCCCGGTTGTGGTAAGTCACTAATTGCTAAAACTACCTCCCGTTTATGGGGTTTACCAATTCTGAGATTAGATATGGGGCGGGTCTACGACGGCTCAATGGTGGGTCGCAGTGAAGCCAACCTGCGGAACGCCCTGAAAACAGCAGAATCAATTTCCCCCACGATTCTGTTTATTGACGAATTGGATAAATCCTTTGCGGGTAGCGGTGGTTCAGGCGATTCCGATGGGGGGACATCAAACAGAATTTTCGGCTCTTTCCTCACCTGGATGCAAGAAAAGAAATCTCCAGTTTTCGTAATGGCCACTGCTAACCGCGTAGAACGCCTACCTGGGGAGTTTTTGAGGAAAGGTCGCTTTGATGAAATATTTTTTGTGGATTTGCCCACACCAGAAGAACGTCAGGATATCTTTAGTATTCACCTGACCAAACGCCGGGAAGATATTGCTAGATTTGATTTAGGACAACTAGCAAAAATGTCCGACGGCTTTTCGGGGGCAGAAATTGAACAAGCGGTCGTGGCGGCTATGTATGAAGCCTTCGCCCAAGATCGGGAGTTCACCCAATTAGATATTATTGCTGCATTAAAGTCTACTTTGCCACTGTCACGAACGATGCAAGAACAGGTCACAGCTTTAAGAGACTGGGCCAGACAGCGTGCTAGACCCGCAGCCTCCTCTGTTGCTGAATATCAGCGCATGGAGTTTTAAAAGCTTTCCTCTGCTATATCAGGGGGAAAGGTTAGTCACAAGACTAACAGTTAGAAAAAAGCCGTTCCCAAATCATGCGGCTTCGCTGAAAAAGAACCGTTGTCGTTTTTCTCATCAATCTTCTTATTGGAGGAAACCCAAATGTCTCACTTTAGCACTCTGCGTACCAAGATCACCGATGCCGAAATCCTCAAGTCTTCTTTGCGCGACTTGGGTATCAGCGTGAAGACTGAAGCTGATGTTCGTGGTTATAATGGTCAGCGCTTACGTTCCGACATCGTTGCTGTATTGGAAGGCGAGTACGATCTAGGTTGGTCTCGTAACAGTGACGGTTCTTTTGACCTCATTGCTGACCTTTGGGGTGTTGCTAAGAAGCACAACCAGACCGAGTTGATCAACTCCATTAATCAAAAATATGCCGTTAATAAGACTTTGGCTGAAGTAAAACAGCGCGGTCTGCAAAACGCTAACGTTAAGTTGGTATTGCAGTAACAATTTCTCTAGCGCGTTCCCAAAGTGAAACGGGTTAACCTTCTAATCAGCGGTTAGCCCGCTTTTTTTATGGGTAAATTTTCCATCAGAGTAGACACAATAAAAAAGTTGTGTTATAATCACATTATCAAATACTTTCAAACACTTTCAAACCCACTCAAAGGAGAAGTTCATGTTTACTGTAGTTAACGGAAAAAGGATAACTGAAAATGATCCCAAAGTTCGAGCAAAATGGAAATTTACCTGCTGGTATTCATCCTTCCACCTGGGAAGAAATCAAAGATGTTCTAGCTTTTAATGAAGACCGTCAACAACTTTTAGAAGGTATGAAAAGAGTTAGTGAAATATTAAAACAAGCAGGGTGTAATAGAATTTATATTGGTGGTAGTTTTGTTAGTAGAAAAACATATCCAAAAGACTTTGATATTTGTTGGGATGATGAAAAAGTAGATTTTGAGCTTCTAAGTAATTTAGATATAAACTTATTAGATGCTGGTAGGAATAAAAGACTGTTACAAAAGAGGATTTATGGGGGTGAAATTTTTCCTGCATCAGCTTATGCTAATGATTATGATACTTTTTTAGAATATTTTCAAAAAGATAAGAACCTAAATAATAGAGGAATAGTTGCCATAGATTTATAGAACATCAAACAAAGAATATTACTCTAATTTGGGTAATATTCTGACTAGAATGAAGAGTAAATAAGGAGGTTAACAATGATTTTGAATGAACGTCAATATATGATTACTAAAGCTCAGATAAAAAAATTTCAATCAGCAATAGAAAATCTGGAAAAAAAAGTACCCCCACAAGATAATAAAAATGAACAGTTACGGCATCAATCATATCTAGCTTCACTTAATGGTGAAATAGAAGAACTATCAGAACAAGTCGAAGAATATGAAAAATTGAAAACACAGCAAATAGAAAAGTTAGAATGTAATTCTTTAGAAGAATTACCAGAAGCATTGATTAAAGCTCGAATTTTTCGCGGTTTAACTCAGGGACAATTAGCCAAACGTTTAAATGTGAAGGAACAACAGGTGCAACGTGATGAGGCTAATCAATATGCTAATTCTAGTTTCACAAAAATTTTGAAAGTTCAACGTGCTTTGGATATTGAGATCAAAGAGGAAGTAATTTTTAAATAACTTTCTCAAGTAATGATACTCTATTTGCAATACTTAATACTTAGTCTTATTGAGTGAATTAATAATAGAGAAAAAGCTAATAATAACTAAAAACAAGGAAGCTGAATAATGATTTATCACTACACCCTGGTGATTCAATGGTCTCAAGAGGAGCAACCATGTTTATTTTATCATCATCCTGTAAATCCTTAAATCCTGGATATGCTGATATGGCTACGCCACGCTTCGCTATCAGACAATGATTATGTTGTACAGAAATAGCATAAAATATAAACTGGGAGTGTGATCATGAGAAATGCCGAAGAAAATAAGAGAACTCAAGGGAATAGTAGCAAAAGTTGGGTATCTTCTTCAAGCAGGTAGAGGTAAAGGAAGTCATACTTACTGGAAGCATCCTTTATTACCGGAAGAACCATTAACTATACCGGGAAAAGATGGAGATGATGCTCCGTTATATTTAGAAAAAAACATTCAACGGGTGCTGAAAAAACTTGAAGAATTGAACAAGCAAGAAAATCAAGAAGGTGAAGAATGACTTATCATTACAGTATGGTGATTCAATGGTCTCAAGAGGATCAACTTTTTTTAGTTCACTTACCTGAATTTCCCTGGCAGGAGTTTCATACTCATGGTAGAACTTATGAAGAAGCTGCGAGAAATGGTCAGGAAGTGATTGAAACTTTTGTGGAGATGCTGACTGAGGAGAATAAAGCATTACCAGAACCTAGAATGCTTCCTACACAACCGTTACAGGTTGCCTAGTTTAAGTTTCGGCAATTATAGCAAATCTTGGGCTTTAGATCCGCGTAATATCGGTTCTCCATCTTTTATGGGAATACTGCTTGATTTAATAGTAGAGGCAGTTATTTTAGTTTTGAGATATTCAAGATAGTCGAGGGTTTTTTCCAGAATAGGTTCTGGTGCGTTTTCAATTGACGCAATGAGTTTTTCTTTAATGGTGGTCATGGGTGCTAGGGAGATAACAAGTTCATAGTATTAATATTTTAGTAGTTAATAGGACTTACGTAAGATGTGGCTGAACACCTTATTCTTGGGTAGGGGTAATTCATGAATTACCCCAAATTCGGTTCTTTTTGCGTAAGTCCTGGTTAATTACAAATTAAAATAAATAATTGTCTGAATCAGGATGTCCAGGATTTGAGGATTTACAGGATTTAAGAAAAGTTGTGACTTGAGTAGGTATGAAAAATATGTTATTAAAATCATCCTGATTAATGTAAATATATTTAACAAATACTGGTTTAGATGGGTTAGGTTTAGTATAATGCTTACTCAGGTGATTTATAATGATGCTGTAGCGATCGCTCATTGTCTTAATCAATCCTTAACCTTTGACGGCATTATTGCCAAAGTCTCTGTTAAAAATGATTGTCTCAAAATAGCCCTGGAGTCAGTGGCAGTTACAAAAAAAGATCAACTGTTACCAGTTATCATGAGAGAAATAGCCAATTTCAAATTAACATCCATTAAAACTGTAAAAATTTACGGAAAACAAATCAAAACTTTTGATCCAAATTGGTATCATAATTTTGATTTATATCCACAAAATAACTATGATTATTCTCAATCAAACAAATCTAAAAATAACAGAAATACATCTAATGATCAAGTAGAAATCCCAAAAGGTAAAGTATCTCAAACTGAATTTAAAGAGGCATTAAAAAAATGCTCAGAAACAGCCAAATCTGCTTATAAACTTAGTATTAGATATGCAGAGGAAATAGAAAAAGTAATTACAAAACTTAATAGCGAGATTATCGTTATTATCAATGATGTCAATGATGAGATTTTAAATAAAAAAGGTGCTGATAAATTCCAACTTGCAACTACATTAAAACAAATACAGTTAGATATTAAAACATTATCTGAAAATAGTGTAAAAGATTTAGTTATTTCCTTAGATAAGAAAAGAAAACATCTCAAAGATTTTACCGTTGCTTTATTTGGCAGAACCAAAGCTGGTAAAAGTACCTTACGAGAAACACTAACTCGCGGTAATGGTAGCACAATTGGTAAAGGTTCACAACGTACAACCAGAGATGTAAAAGAATATTCTTGGGAAGGTTTACGGTTACTGGATACACCTGGAATTGAGGCTTATCAAGGTGATGATGATACAAATAAAGCTAATGATATTATTGATCAATCTGATATTGTTTTGTTTTTAACTAGTGATGATTCTGTGCAACCTGGTGAATTTCAAGCAATGGCACAATTGCAGAAAATTAATAAATACTTTGCTGTAATTCTCAATGTTAAACATGATATTTCTAATAACTTAGAAGATTTACAGATGTTCATTGATATTCCAGAAATGGTATTTGATGAAGATAGGTTATCACAACATAAAAATCATATTCAAAGTCACATTAAGGAATATTTGAATTTGCATAATGTAGATATAGTTCCTATTCATGCTCAATCTGGGTTTTTGAGTACCAAATCAGAATATCAAGAGTATAGTAGTCAACTTTGGGAGTTGAGTAAAATAGAGGAATTATATTCTTTAATTGCCTATCAAATTTATAATAATGGTCAAAAGCTACGGTTATCAACTTTCGCTGATAGTTTGGACTCTTTTATAGTTTTAATTAATCAAAACTTAAATACTGCCAAGGATGAACTATCTAAACAGTTAAAATTTATGCACCAGAAAAAGCAAGAACTAGAAAAGATATTCACAGAAGTGAAAAAAGACGGTAATTTTCAAATTAAATCTGAATGTGAGTCTTTATATAATCGCATAGAAAATCAAATAGGTAATTTTGTTGATAAATATTCAGATGATGAAGTGAAAAAATTAGTTGATAATTTTCAAGACTTCTGGGAAAAATATCAACAACAGAAAAAACTATCTATTGCTTTTATTGGACAGTACAATGCTGGTAAATCTACCTTAATTAAAGCCTTAACTGGAGATAAAAGCGTGAGAATTAGTGCAGAAATATGTACTGATAAAGTTACAGAATATGCTTGGCAAGATGTATTACTATTAGATACACCGGGAATTTATGCAGGTAATAAACAACATGATGGTATTACTCTAGAAAGAATTTCTAAATGTGATTTACTGGTGTTTGTCGTTCCCAATGAACTATTTAACCCCCAAGGTGCAGAATTTTTCCAAAAAGTAGCTAACCAAATGCAAAGAGTTGGCCAAATGGTGCTAGTAGTTAATAAAATGAGTCGTGAATCAGGAAGTCCCCAAGTTTTATTATCAACTATTGCAAAAGTTATAGAACCATATTATCCTCAACAATTTTACACCTGTTTTATTGATGCTGATTCCTACCTTAAATCCCAAGATCCTAAATATATCAAATATCAGCAATCTTTACAAACTAAATCTAACTTTAATGATTTTCTTGATTCTCTGGAAAAGCTAATTCAAAAAAATGAACTTTCTGCTAAATTAGTGACTCCTTTACATAATGCTGTTGATACTCTGGAGAAATCACTAAATTGTTTAAGTACAAATGATGAAAAAACCCGTAATTCATTAGAGATATTACGACGCGCAAAAATCATCGTACAAGCATCTCAAACTAGAGCGAGAAACGCTTATCGTTCTGAATTAGCTAAACTTAAACATGAAGTGATCATGCTAAGTGAAAAAATAGCTAGTATGATTGATGGACACCATGCGAAGGAAGAAATTGAAGTAGAAATAGAAAAAGTCACACAAGAAATTACCACTTTGTCAGAGAAGACTATAGGAAAAATTCAAGCTGCGTTAGAAGAAGAATTAAAAACCCTTAAAGAGAAATTAGAAGAACTACAAAACTCTGAATTAGGTAAAACTATTGATAGGGAAATAGTTATTGATTTAGTAGATGGTAAGAGGATTAGCGATCCTAATATTCCTGATGAATTTGGACAATCAATCTTAGAAAAAAAAGGTGGTGAAATCCTGCAAATGATGAGGAATTAAATGATATTGAAGCTAAAGAGAAAGATTTGAGAAGTTTTGACCAGTCTAAACATGAGATATTAACTCAAATTGAAAATAAACGCCAGGAGATAAAGCAGGAGATTAAACAATTAATCAAGTAATACAGCAGATTCCATTGCTATGAGGTACAAATTTTAATAATAAAACTCTTGTGGGGTGGGCATCTTGCCCGCCCGTGGTGTACCTCATAACACCAGAAAGTGCTGTATATCCCCGACTTCTCAAATAATTCATCTATAACATGATAGGATTAATCAAAGAAGTTGGCTATATTTAAACATCCTGTAAATCCTTAAATCCTGGATATTCTGATTCTGACAAATGATTTTTAGAATAGAGTTTTCACAAACCAGAAGTTATGCTATGATCTTATAGGATCATAAATCAATCTTTATAAAAATGAAAAATATTGATTGTAATTAGGATATCAAAATCATGAACTCTCTGGAATTAAGACAAAAAATCGAACAAAATTTATTAACTATCTCACCAGAAAATTTGAAATTTATTGATGAATTTGTGGAATTTATTAAATATAAACAAGAAACAAGTTTATCAGAAAACACTTTGAGTGATGTATCTTTTAGACACTAATCATTGTAGTTTAATTTTTCTGAAAAATCAGTCTGTTCTTGATTATATACAAGAAGTTGGAGAAATGAATATAGCTACTACTATTATCACATTATGCTAACGATTATGATACTTTTTTTGAATATTTTCAAAAAGATAAGAACCTAAATATATAGAGAAATAATTGCAATTCTATAAATTCTGATTCAGATAAATTTATGACTCGTAAAAAAATATTATCAGAAAGTCAATCCTACACATTTCGATCTTACTTTGAAATGCCCTATGAACCTGATGAAATATTAGCAGAATTGGGCTATTCTTTAATAAGAAAACATCTTACTTTACCACGAAGCGATCGCTATTTAGAAAGACTAGAAGAATTAAAACAACGAATTGAAGAATCTTTACCTTTAGTAAGTTTGAGTAGTGAAACAGCAAGACGAGAAACCCTAGTAGCACCAACATTATTAGAAGTTGCTCGCTATTGTCAATGTCAAGTGAGAATTGAATACCCATTGTCTGTAAATAACTGGTTAAAGGGTAATTTAGATTATTTTCTCAAACATAATCCTAGTTTATTGGTAGTTGAAGCTAAAAATGATGATTTAACACGAGGTTTTACACAACTTGCTGTAGAATTAATTGCTATTTCTCAAGTAGAAGAAGGAGATGTTTTTTATGGATGTGTTACCATTGGTGATGCTTGGCGTTTTGGAATATTAGAAAAAACCAATCAGCAAATTTTTCAGGACATTTCCTTATATCGCATTCCTGATGATTTGGAATATCTAATGAGAATTTTGGTAGGAATTTTGGCATAAACTAAATTTTCTAAGTTTACCCAATAAATTTGTTAAGACTTACATTAGCTGTTGTTTATGGTGGTCATTAAATGTTTAAGTTCCACTAGGGTTTGAGTATTAGTTTCATGCAGAAAATAGAGTTTAGGAGATATTTTGTATCAGTCCAATTCTAGTTCAAATCTTCTAATTTAATTCTCGGATCGGCAGCTTTTAAAGTTAAGTCAGCGATCAAATTACCAGTCATTAATAATACTGCACTCATCACCAAACTGGCCATAACTAAATATTGATCTTTGGCTAAAACTGCTTGTAGGGTTAATTTTCCTAAACCTGGCCAGTTAAAGAAATTTTCTGTGATAAATGCACCACTTAACAAACCTGCTAATTCAAAGCCCAATAACGTAATTAATGGGTTAATAGCATTTCGCAAAGCATGGACATAAATAACGCGATTTTCTGGAAGTCCTTTAGCGCGAGCAGTTTGAATATAGTCTTGACGTAAAACATCCAATAATTGACCACGCATAATACGTTGTAAACCAGCAAAACTGGTAACACTCAAAGCAATTAATGGTAAAATCGAATGCCAAGCAATATCCAAAATTTTACCTAACCATGTTAGTTCTGCATGATCAATACTAGTCATATTACCCACTGGAAAAAGCGGGGTAGTCAGTTGAGCAAAAAAGAGCAAAAATAAGACAGTGATAAAACTAGGAATACCTTGACCAGCATAACTAACTACCTGTAAAATCTGGTCAGTAAGACGATTTTGTTTGACAGCAGCAATAATTCCCAAAGGAATAGCCATGGACCAGGTTATCATGAGAGAAGCGATCGCTAAAAATAAGGTTGCTGGTACTCGTTCCCATAACAGCGACGATACAGAACGTTGATAAACAAAACTTGTGCCAAAATCACCTTTAGTCACAATTTGTTTTAACCAAAATCCAAACTGTTCCGGCCAGGACTTATCTAAACCAAATTGTCTGATAATTTCCTCAATTCTTTCTGGTGAAATCTTGGGATTTTGTCGCAGGGTATCTACATAATTACCAGGAGATAACTTCATAATAAAAAACGACAAGGCCGAGGCTAAAAAAATCGTTAATAGTGCTTGTAAGAGCCTTTTGATTATATAGATAAAGGTCTCACTAGTCACTAGCTTAATCAGCCAATCTCGACTCGTTCCCAGGGCAATTTTTATACTAGTCATTGATCATAAATCAGTTGTCAACTGTTATTATTTTTTGTTAATATTCAACTAATGAAATAATAGGGACATCAGGCAAATTTTTGCGACCTTGTAAATCCCGTAGTTCGATAATAAACCCAAAACCGACAAGTTCGCAGTCAATTTTTTGTACTAATTTTGCCGTTGCACTTGCAGTGCCACCGGTAGCAATCAAATCATCTACAATTAAAACCTTGCTACCGGGTTGTAAAGCATCCTGATGTATTTCCAGGGTATCTGTACCATACTCTAATTGATATTCAATAGCGTGAACTGCTGCCGGTAACTTGCCTTTTTTGCGAACGGGGATAAAACCAGCACCCAATTTATAAGCCACAGGTGCGCCGAAAATAAATCCCCGCGACTCCATACCGATAATGTAATCTACCTGAATTTCAATTTCCGAGCATTTTTGTGCTAAAAAGTCAATAGTATAACGGAGTCCCTGGGGGTCGCTTAATAGAGTAGTGACATCTCGAAATAAAATTCCCGGCTTAGGAAAATCTGGTATATCACGAATTAGCGATTTTAAGTCCATAATATTTAAGAAATACTGTTGTGAGAGAAAAATTTTCCTGAATCCCAAAAAATATATTACCCTATAATGTCATACCCTGGATAGTAGTAAAGCCGTGAAGTTAAAAGTTAAGAGTCACCGTTGTTGTAGTGTATATAATTGAACTGTCATATTGCCCTCCAGTTATGGGCAACAGTGGCAAGGTCAACTTAAACTTAATTGCAAACCCATAAGGTATCTTATAGAATGAATGTCACCGCTCATCTTCAACCTGTAAACATCAACAGCCCCCAAAATGCCCAGGGAACACATGAAGTTTTGGACACTTTACCAGATCCTGCCATCCAAGGACAAGTGTGTCCACGCAAAACCAGAACGGAAATAGACCTGATATTACTAGCAATTGAAGCCTTAGAACTGGGCGGTTCGGAAGCGATTTTGTCTTTAGCTGAAGAATTAGACCTGAAAGGAATTATCAAAAATCGGGTAAACTTATGGCGGATGAGAGCATCTAACCCCATGCGGAAGGCCCATAGTCGCCGTTCTTTGGATATTTTAGAGGCTAAAGCCTTAGTAGTGATTGCTTGCTACATTGCCAGGCGTTTAACTGTCACCATCCGTCAACTACTAACTATACACCAACAATTAGTCCAAAAGCAGATTCCCCTGGAACAAAATTTAAGATTGGCTAATTACCTAGAAAGGTTTAGAGTACATTTTAAAAGTCGAATGAATTACCGTCGTTCTGGTGTAATAGCATTAAATTCTGATGATAAATTAGATGAACTAGCTATCAACCTATTAGGAAAATTACTATTTTGTACGGGTACTGCGGGAATGCAGCGCTACTGGATTTCTCTTTTTGATGGTGAGGTAGAGTAAAAAAAATGAATATTCAACGCAAATATAGTTTACCCAATTGTACCCTGATTCTAGAGGGGTTAAGTGACATAACAAGGACGGCTAATTTTCAAGATCTGCGTCCAGAATTGTCTATATTAGTGAATGCAGAATGCTATTTATCTGGTAACACCCAACCCATAGTTGGAGGCAGGGAATTTTTTGAGAGTTTAGTTACAGCTGTCAGTAATTATGTCCAAGAGGTTTTAGCCCAAGAAGTTTTGAGTAAAATACCTGAAAACTCTAGCCAAAAATTGTACAATCAAAATCACCCATCAGATTTAGTAGAATTACAGAAAATAGACAGTGACAGTCATAGATTAATACTACATTCGGAAATCACACAAGACAATCTGGAAGGGAACGCTAACGAAGGAAAACCCATTGAAATTATCCTCAACACGGTGCAATTATTTGATTTAGTAGAGGCTGTAGATCAGTTTTTCGCTGATAGCCAAACTTTACCAGAATTGTGTTTAGAATTGCACCCTATAACCCACAACTATGGTGGTTCAAGTCAAATTCTCCGCAAACAAGTAATTCCAGCGACAGTAGGTATATCCAGTTTAGCTTTGGCGGCGTTAGCGTGTTTCTTCATTCCTATTCCTCAATTCCGTGCGCCAGAAGTCAAACCGGAGGAACAGTCCAGCACTACAATACCCCCCACTCCCCTGAACCCCCCTTTACAAAAGCAAGAAGCAGCAACTCCCACTCCCACAGTCACAGCCACAGAAAAGGCCACCCCCATTGCCACCAAAGATTTAGAAGCTCTCTTAAAAAGAGTACCAGAAATTACAGATCCATCCCAGTTACGGGCATTAAATCGTCAAATTTATAATCGAATTAATCCAGCTTGGATAAATCGCTCACAATTACCAGAGGATTTAGTCTATCGTTTAAGTGTGGCTGCTGATGGTAGTATTATTGGTTATAAATCTGTTAATCGAGCAGCTAGTGATGCTATAGAAAAAACACCACTACCTAAACTGCTGTATAATCCCGCTAATGCAGTAGCTAATGAATCCATTGCCCAATTCAAGGTGGTCTTTACTCAAACAGGTGTTTTACAAATTAGTCCTTGGGGAGGATACACAAAGACACCGGAAGTAGTCGGTGAGAAAATTACTGAAACGAGTCAAATTAAAGACCTAAATCAAAAACTGTACAGTACAATTCGTCAAAATTGGGGTAATCGTCTTACTTTCACTAGCGACTTGAAATATCGAGTCGCGGTGAATAAAGAAGGTGTTATCGCGGACTATGAACCACTTAATCAAGTTGCTTTTGACTATTTTCAAGAAACACCTCTTCCCCAGCTATTTCAATCGCTTTATGGCTCGAATGTGGCCGCACCGAATAATAAAGAACCTCTTGCTCATTTTAAAGTAGTATTTACACCTAAAGGTAAATTGGAAGTAACTCCCTTTTCAGGATACAGATAGTAGCATTTTTTGTTACCTCACTTCCGATCTACTTAGTAATTTTACTCATGTAATTACCCCAAAGTTGTGCGGCTTGGCCGCTACTGCCATAGGTAGGGGAATTATTATCATTTCCTAGCCAAATACCGGTAACAAGTTGACGACTAGGAATAAAGCCAATAAACCAGAGGTCAACATTATTATTTGTTGTTCCGGTTTTACCGGCTTCCCCCAGACCAATGGCAGCACTCCGACCTGTACCATAAGTAATTACCCCTTGCATCAAGGTAGTCATTTGTTTAGCGACAGAGGTTTTTAGCACTTGTTTATTAGCATCGGGATTTTGATCAAAGGAGTAAATAACGCGACAGGTTTCTCTATTTTTGAGATCCTGACAGTCACTGCTGTCCAAAATTCTACTAATAGCATGAGGAGGATTCCAGACCCCAAGATTACCAATTGCGCCAAAAGCACCTGTCATTTCTAAAACATTAACTACACTTTGACCTAAGACCAAACCGGGTACTTGTTCAAGATTAGACCTGACACCCAAACGCTGGGCCATGTCCACCACCTTATTCAAACCAATTTCATGAGCTACCCGTAAAGCTATAGGATTTTCTGAAAGTGCCAAACCAGTAGCTATACTTAAACTGCCACCAGCACCAGCCCGACAGGGTTTATAGGTGAAGCCACCCCAAGTGAAAGGACTACAAGAATAACTGCGTCCAGGAGAAATACCCTTTTCTAGAGCCGCAGCATAGGCGAAAATTTTAAAGGTAGAACCGGGCTGTCGTTGGGCTTGTACAGCGCGGTTAAACTGGCTTTTTTTGTAATCAGTTCCTCCCACCATGGCGACAATACTGCCAGTTTTAGCATTAAGTGTTACCAAACCCCCTTGAGAAAAACGCAAATTCGAGCCAGTTTGAGAAATGGACTTTTTTAACTCGGTTTCAGCCTGAGCTTGAATATCTGGGTCTAATTGGGTTTCAATGATATAATTGCCTTCCCTAGCCGCAGCCGGACCGAGTTTTGATATCAGTTCTTGAAAGACATAATCATAAAAATAGGGTGCAATAGTTTTAGCTTGTGTTTCGCAGACTTTAGGATTGATTTGCACTGTCGAACGTCGGGCCCGGTTAGCTGCTGCTGGGGTAATTTTACCCATTTCCAGCATTCGTTTGACAACTCGATTTCGATAATCAGTAGCTTTGAGTTTGCGTGGACCTGTTCCACAAAAATCAAAAGCATTGGGAGCGGGTAAAATTCCTACTAAAGTTGCGGCTTCTGCCAGAGTTAATTCCTGGGCTGATTTACTGAAATAATATTTAGCAGCATCTTCAAAACCGGAGGTATCTGCACCTAAAAATACCCGGTTTAAGTAAGTTAGTAAAATATCATCTTTGCTGTAAAAGGTTTCTAATTTGAGGGAGACAACAACTTCTTTTAATTTGCGTTCTAAAGAATCTTGACTACCGACATATTCACGGAATAAACTGCGAGCTACTTGTTGGGTAACTGTACTCGCTCCTTGTTGAAAATCTCCACTACGACTGTTAATGAATACGGCTCGCAACACACCCAAAGGATCGACACCAGAGTGCCAATAATAACGACTATCTTCAGAAGCGACCACAGCAGCAGGTAAATAGGGTCCAAAGTCGGATAACTTTTTTAAATCTACGTGAGCGATATTCCGAGGTTCACGGAGTGGGGTTGAGCCATCACCAGCATAGATCACCACAGGGGCCCGTGTGGCTGTAGGTAAGGGTCTGACGGAAAATTTTAGCCATTCTACACCGATAGCTAAGGCTGTCAGTGCGGTAATACCAAGAACTCCATAAGCCGTCCAAGTAGCAGCTTGCACATAATGGGATGGTGGATCAAAGTATTCCAGACGTACAGAAGCAGCCAGTGCAGGTGGACCGAGGGTAATTACATCACCATGACGCATTTCTAGGGCATTAATCCGTCTTTTGCCAAAATATATGCCATTGGTGGAGTTTTCATCTTTGATGGTGAAAATGGGGGTGTTTTGGGTAGAATCTCGTGATAGTGAGAGATGAATTTGGCTGACAACTTGGTTACGGACGACGATATCACAGGATTTAGAACTACGTCCCAGAAGATAGCGATCGCCTAATAAGGGATATTCTAAGGTTTGATTGACTCCACCATCATGGACTAATAGTTTGGGTACTTTAGCATTGGGTTTGAGTGTCAATTTAGAAAAATCAACTCTAGCTTGAATGGTATTTACTGCTTGAGTCAGTTGACCAAGTAGAGTTTTTGGCTTTTGAGGAGGTTGGGGTGAACTCATAAACAATTTTAATGGCTTGGTGTTTTTTGCCATGAGGCAATTAACAAACAGACAATTCCTACACTAATAAAAGAATCGGCCATATTAAATACGGCAAAATCAATTAACCGAAAATCGAGGAAGTCAACGACGTACCCCAATCTAAATCTATCAAGACCATTGCCGATTGCTCCTCCTAAAATCAAACCATAACCTAGTTGATCCCACAAATTTAACAATGGTCCAAACAGCGCGATGGTGATCAATATTAAACTTACAGCTAAAGATAGCCAACGTAACCACTCTACTTTACCGCTTAACAAACTAAAGGCTGCTCCTGTATTGGTAACATAAGTGAAATGAAATATATTCCGTAGTAATGGCTGTGTTTGTCCTAATTTAAAGGTTTGCACTACCCAGTATTTTGTTAGTTGATCTAATAAGAATGCCATAGAAGCAGCAATCCAGAAGTAGCGGTTTTTTATACCCATGATAAATTTTTTGGTTGTCAGTTGTCAGTTGTTTTTCTTGATTGATGACTAATGACCAATAACCACTGACTAATAAAACATTATATGTCGCAGGACGTAAGCTACTATGGTGACGGCACAAACAACTATTAGTTGCCCTGGTAGTGCCAAGCAAGAGTATTTTAGAATAGCTTGCATTAGAGATAGATTTTCTGCGGCTTTCCCAGGTAAAATATAACTGATAATTAAATAAGCAATACCGCATAAGTGAATGGTGAGTAAGCCACAAATACAACTAAAAGCGAGAGTTTCTAGTCGGGGTCTAGCTTTAAAAGCTAAGTAACCACAAATCCAAGCCCCAGGAATAAAACCCAATAAATACCCAAACTGAGATAGTTTAACATAACCAATACCACCTCCTTCGGCAAATACTGGTAATAAGGTTAATCCCATGACTAAATAGGCAATTTGTGACAAGGCTCCAGAATTTTGACCCCCTAAACAACCTACCAGCAGCACTGCACCAATTTGATAACTGACACCTAATGAAAGGGTTTGTATTCCGTGCTGGCTCCAATTCCAGGGGTTGGTAATACCATAAGCTTCTAGGAAGGTGCCACCCATTGTCAGGAGCAAGCCTATCATAGACCATAGTAATTGATTCGATGCGGCAAACATTTATTCGGTGATGGAGAATCAAGAGATTTTTTTCTTGTTGATGAATGATGGTTTACCTTTTAGTGGTATGTTGGTAACGTTTATCTAAAAGTTAATGAATATTAACCCTCATGCTATTACCTTCGGGCGAAATCAAAAATCATCGCTTTGCAGTTTCAATATCTATACTAGCACTAGCGATCGGTCTATCTGCTTGCAGCCAAAACTCGTCAGAAAATAACAAAACTTCCAGTTCTCAGAAACTAGATTTAGGAGGTAATGTGGAGTTAATTGGCGCTGGTGCTTCTTTTCCTTCCCCACTGTATCAAACTTGGTTTGCTCAATTAAATAAAAAATATCCCAATTTAAAAGTTAACTATCAGTCTGTTGGTAGCGGCGCTGGTGTTGAACAGTTTACCAAAGGAACAGTAGATTTTGGTGCCAGTGATGTAGCTATGAAGGATGAAGAAATTCAGAAAATACCCGCAGATAAAGGTGTAATATTATTACCTGTTACTGCGGGGAGTATTGTTCTAGCGTATAATTTACCAGATGTTCCTGAACTCAAACTACCACGGGTGGTTTATACTGATATTTTACTAGGTAAAATCAAATTTTGGGATGATCCGGCCATCGCTAAAGCCAATCCTGGTGCTAAATTACCAAAGGAGGCAATTAAAGTCATTTATCGTGCTGACGGTAGCGGTACTACAGGTGTTTTCACAAAACATCTTAGCGCTATTAGTCCAGAATGGAAAACTAAAGTAGGTGACGGGAAAAGTGTAAAATGGCCTGTGGGCGTTGGTGCGAAAGGAAATGAAGGTGTCACCGCTCAAATTCTCCAAACTCCTGCTTCCATTGGTTATGTTGAATATAGCTATGCTAAGGAAGGTAATCTCAAATTTGCATCTTTAGAAAATAAAGCTAAACAGTTTGTTTCCGCTTCTGAAAAGTCAGCATCAAAAACCTTAGCGTCTGTGAAGTTACCAGAGAATCTTCGCGCTTTTATTTCTGACCCGGAAGGTACAGATTCTTACCCAATTGTTACTTACACTTGGATTTTGGTACATCAAAAATATACTGATGCTAACAAAGCTAAAGCTATAGAAGCGACTATTGAGTATGCTTTAACAGATGGACAAAAGTTAGCGACTCAACTAGGATATGTTCCTTTACGAGCAAATGTAATTGCCAAAGTGGCAGCAGCAGCTGATAAAATTAGTCCTAACTATAAAATTTCTGTTGCTGGTAATTCTCAACCTGGTCAGTAACATTTGATTTAAGTCTGAAAATCCTGCTTTTTTAACTAGACTATGTTGGTTTTGAGGGAACTAAATTTTTCAGTATTATTGATGATTTAACTTTTTAAAAACGTATTAATGGCTACAAAATTTCCAGAAACGGCCTTGGCAGCAAAAAAACGCTCTGAAATGGACAGAAATCTAGATAGGAGCTTTATTTGGTTAACTCGGATTTTTGCTCTGGCAATTGCTGCTACTTTACTATGGATTGCTTTACAGGTTACTATTGCTGCTTGGCCTGCTATCCAAAAATTTGGAATTAATTTCCTGGTTGCCAGTGATTGGAATCCTGTTAATAATAACTATGGGGTATTACCTGCTATTTATGGCACTGTCATAAGTTCTTTGATGGGACTAATTTTAGCAGTTCCCATTGGCGTGGGAACAGCGATTTTATTGAGTGAGAATTTTCTTCCTTCTCAGGTAAGATTGGTACTAGTATTTTTAGTAGAACTGCTGGCCGCTATTCCTAGTGTTGTTTATGGAGTATGGGGAATTTTTGTTTTAATTCCAATTTTAACTAATTTGGGTAAATGGCTGCATAATTATCTCGGTTGGCTACCCATTTTTAGCTCCTCTCCTACAGGTCCTGGAATGTTACCAGCAGGAATAATCTTAGCAATTATGACTTTACCAATCATTACTGCTATTTCTCGTGATGCTTTGATTTCTGTACCTTCTAGTTTACGTCAAGCGGCGCTAGGAATTGGTGCAACTCGCTGGGAAACCATTTTTCAAGTTATTATCCCTGCGGCTTTTTCTGGTATTGTCGGTGCAGTAATGTTGGCTTTGGGTAGAGCTATGGGTGAAACCATGGCTGTGACAATGTTAATTGGTAATGCCAATAATATCAATATCTCTCTGTTAGCACCATCTAATACTATCTCTTCTCTACTAGCAAATCAGTTTGCTGAAGCTAGTGGTTTACAGGTTTCCGCTCTCATGTATGCAGCTTTAGTGCTATTTATATTGACGCTAGTAGTCAATATTCTAGCAGAGTTCATTGTCACGCGGGTAAAAAGACTATAGATTCAATAATAGGTGAGATTATGACTTCTTCTTTTCCGCAAAGAAGCCTGACTCGTTCCTCTTTGTCTTCCCGGACATTATTTAATACGGTGATGAGTGTATTAGCTTTTATCTGTGGAATACTGGCGCTTGTTCCTTTGTTAGCAGTGCTTTATTATGTGATAATTAGAGGCTTTAGTAGTTTAAATTTCAATGTTTTCACTGAACTTCCTCCTACTCCCTTTGCTAAAAATGGGGGATTTGGTAATGCTATTTTGGGAACACTCTTGATGGTAGCTATTGGGGCTATAATTAGTATTCCCTTGGGTGTATTGGCAGCAATTTATTTAACTGAGTTTAGTTCTCAAAAAGTTGCTAGGTGGATACGTTTTGCTACTAATGTCCTCAGTGGTGTTCCCTCGATTATTGCGGGAGTATTTGCCTATGGTATTGTTGTTCTATCATTAGTTAAACTGAATTTAGGCTCTTACTCGGCCTTGGGAGGTGGATTTGCTTTAGCAATTTTAATGCTACCTATTATCGTTAGAACTACTGATGAAGCTTTGCAGTTAGTACCCCAGGACTTACGTCAAGCATCCGTAGGATTAGGGGCAACTAATTTTCAAACTGTGACACAAGTAGTATTACCTGCTGCTTTACCTGCTATTGTTACTGGTTCTACCTTAGCTATAGCTCGCGCTGCTGGAGAAACAGCACCATTGATATTCACGGCTCTTTTCTCTTCTTTTTGGCCAGATAGCATTCTCAAACCTACGGCTTCTCTGGCAGTTCTAGTGTATAATTTTGCTACTTCTCCTTACCAAAGTTGGCAATCTTTAGCTTGGGCAGCTTCTTTAATACTACTATTAATGGTGTTAATTACTAGTATTATTGCCCGTTGGGTGACTAGAAAAAAGATCTAAACTTATCTCGAACAACTTCCTAATCAAGTATTTATGGTAACACAAATTAGCACTATGAACGGGACAAAATCGGTTTTAAGTACAGAAAACCTGAATATTTATTATGGCAACTTCTTGGCTGTACAAAATGTTTGGCTAGATATTCCTAAAAATCAGGTAACGGCCTTTATTGGACCTTCTGGATGTGGTAAAAGTACATTATTGCGATGTTATAATCGCCTAAATGATTTGATTGAATCATTTCGAGCCGAAGGTAAGGTTTATTTCTATGATCAAAATCTCTATGCACCTAATATAGACCCTGTAGAGGTGCGAAGACGCATTGGTATGGTGTTTCAAAGACCAAATCCTTTTCCTAAGTCAATTTATGAAAATATTGCCTTTGGTGCGAGAATTAATGGCTATAGGGGTGATATGAATGAATTGGTGGAACGGAGTTTACGACAAGCGGCTTTATGGGACGAAGTTAAGGATAAATTGCGACAAAATGGTTTATCCTTGTCTGGTGGACAACAACAACGTTTATGTATTGCCAGAGCGATCGCAGTGCAACCAGAGGTTATACTAATGGATGAACCATGTTCTGCCCTTGACCCTATTTCCACTGCACGGGTTGAAGAACTGATTCACGAACTCAAGGAACAATATACTATTGTTATTGTTACCCATAATATGCAGCAAGCAGCACGGGTTTCCGATCAAACGGCGTTTTTTAACGTCAAAACTTCTGAAAAAGGTGGTCGCACAGGTTATTTAGTGGAATATGACGCTACAGAGTTAATTTTCAATCATCCACAACAAGAAGATACAAAAGCCTATATTGGTGGTAGGTTTGGTTAGTGCTAGATTCGGCACTGCTGGCTGAAGGTATAAGTTGTATCTCTTTGAAAATATGCAATTTACAATTCAGCAATACTGTGTATCTTATAAATGGGTGAGGAGGGAATCGAACCCGCAACCAATTGATTAAGAGTCAACTGCTCTACCGTTGAGCTACTCACCCACTCATAAAGTCATGATATCAGACTTTTGACTTTCGCGCTAGTGTTGCAGTTAAAAAACTGTTTTTTATCTATTCACTCAAGTTGTTAGTTATCGAGTTGAGATTGATAATGGGTAATTAGTAGTGGGTAATTGGTGAGTGATTTTCTGTTTTCATCCTATTCATCTTCTCTAACTAGCAACTTAGGTTATTCTTGAATAACTACTGGTGTTCCTAAACTAGCCCAATTAAATAACCATTTAGCTTCGTTAGGTTTAAGGTTAACACAACCATGACTAATCCTTGTACCAAATCTCCTGTGCCAATATGCTCCATGAATAGCATAGCCACCTTGATAATACATAGCATAGGGAACATTAGCAATATCATATCCTCTACCACGCATTCGAGTTTTCTTAAACTTACTTTGAATCTTAAATATACCAATGCGCGTAGGTGTGGATGGTTTTCCCGAAGAGATAGTTGCTTTATATACAAGTTTCTTCCCCTCCCACGCAATCAGATTTTGTCGGGAAAGATCAATTTGAATCCAGCGCTGATTAGATTTCCTCAGTTTTTGAACAATGGGAGGCACTTTCTGTGGGGGAGATTTTGCCCACATTTTGTTATCAGTATTATCAAGGATAGTAGTGTAAGCTAGGGTACTCACCAATAAAATTTTTAATAAATGTATCCTGGGAAGATAAATCAAACCTTTCATAGTGAATACCCTGATAGAAAATTGGCTGAAATTAATTCAAGAACTTTGATTATGATTTTACCACTAAATTTAACTTTTGCGTAAGTGCTTTTGCTTGTTCGGTAATTGCAGTCCAATTTTCCGCCAATAGCCATTTTTTTGGGAATAATTCCCCACTTAAGCCTACAGCTATTGCCCCAACCTTTAAAAAATCTTCAGCATTTTCTAAGGTTACACCCCCCGTAGGGATTAAGGGAATATGCCCCAGAGGACCTTGTAGACTTTTGACATAATTAGTTCCTCCCACTGCTTGGATAGGAAACACCTTCACACAAGTGGCACCATAATTCCAAGCGGTAATAATTTCCGTTGGTGTCAATGCACCAGGCATAATCGGTATATTTGCGGCTACTGCGGTTTTAATCATGACGGGATCAATGTGGGGACTAAAGAGAAATTGACAGCCACAAGCCATGGCTTCTTGCAATTGCTGAACATTAAATAAAGTACCAGTACCAATCAGACAGCCCGGTAATTCAGTGCGGAGTTGCGAAATTAACTCTGGTGCGCCATCACTGTCCCAGGTAATTTCAATTAGTCTCATACCCCCAGATGCTACCGCTAAAGCCATTTTTTTACCCCAGTCCATTTTTGGGGCGCGAACTACAGCAATTGCTCGGTGTATTTTTAATTCTGATAACCAAATTTGATTAAGCATTTTCACTAATATATAGTAGTAAATAAAGATGTTCCTCTTTCTGTAATTTAGACTTCATGAATTTTACGAGCAGTAAGTAAAAAGTCTCATTAATGGTAAGATGACTAAAGTAGCATTAGTAAATAAGTTTAATTGACAATGAACCGCATTTTTTGGATTACTGCTGTAATTGCCTTTATTAACTCCTTGAGTTTTACAATTTTAATCCCCATTATTTATCTCTATGGTAAACAATTTGGTTTAAATGATTTCCAAACTAGTTTATTGTTTTCTACCTACTCCATTGCTCAATTTTTTGCCACTCCTGTAATTGGTAAACTTTCTGATAGATTTGGGCGTAAACCATTATTAATAATTAGTTTAGCAGGAACAGTAATTGCTAACACTATAGCTGGTACTGCCACCACAGCAATCTTACTATTTTTCGCCAGATTTTTAGATGGAATTACCGGGGGAAATGTTGCCGTTGCCCAAGCGGTTATTTCTGATGTCACTATTCAAAAAAATCGCGCCCAGTCCTTTGGAATTTATGGTGCAGCCATGGGTTTAGGGTTTATTATCGGTCCAGTTATTAGTTTATTAGCACAGCAAATTTCTTTAGGAACAGCATTTTTAGCTTCTGGTGCAGTTGCTATGATAGCCATGTTAATGACTATATTCTTATTACCAGAAACCTTAGAAAATAAATCTCCAAAATCTAGTCATATTTTGGATTTAGGACTGGAAAACTTAATTAAAGGATTTGCTATTCCCGGTGTAGGCATTTTACTATTAATTAACTTTTTAACCGGGACAACATTCACCATGTTTACCTATGCTTTTCAACCCTACTTTATTCAAGTTTTACATCAAAATAATCAATCTTTAACCCTCCTGTTTCTAGTATTTGGTACTTTAGCAGTCATTATGCAAACTTGGGGAATATCGGTTCTCCGTCCTAAATTTAATGTCGTCAAGATATTATTTTTAGGTTTATTCGTTCGCAGTTTATCATTTCTGTTAATGCCCCTTTGGCCTAGTATCACCTATTTTGTCACAGTTAGCATATTATTTGCCTTGTTTAATGCCCTCGTCCAACCTATGATTAGTACATTAATTTCTTTGAATGCTAAACCACAAGATCAGGGAACTGTTTTAGGATTAAACGCATCTTATTTAAGTATTTCTAATGGTATTGGTCCAGTGATAGCCGGTATGATAGTTAAACAATCCCAACCACTTACTTATGGCTATCCTTTATACATAGCAGGTGTTTTAACTTTCCTAGTTTTGGCCTTAGCAATAGCTACACGCAAAAGATACAACACTGCTATTTAATGATTAAAATATAATCTTTTAACCACATTAAAGCAGGATTTAATGAAATTAGATGTTAAATAACCTTAAATAATCGTCAACCAAAATTTATTCATATCCTGAAAAACACTGGAAAATGTTACTTCTTGCAGTATCTTGTCAAGAATAGTACCTTCGTGTAATATAAATTATTGGTTGTGAAAATAATTTTTACAATGAGTTTCCTCTTTCATCAACTCAACATTCCCACAATAACTACAACTACACTGGGTAAAAATATGCTGTTTTTTCTGAAGTTCATTGATTATTTATTAGCCGCAGTTGCGATCGCATCATTTGCTATTATTTATTTCGATTCTAGCAATCAAGATCATGTAATTGTTGCCTCCATTGCTTTAACTCTTGCTATTGGTTTGTTCATCTTTAATAGACAATCAGTAAATGGTGCCAAAAAGAAAGCAGAAAGAAATCAAATGTCCAAAAAAGCTAAACTTTATACCTCTTTGTTAAGTAAAAATACTCAAATAGACCATAACACAGTTTTGCCGGCTCGAGCCAAAGCTTTAGAATATGCTCAAGACTTGATTGATGATTATAAGAGTTCTAGAGACCTTAACAGAACTTTATACTACGTTTTGCAAATTTCCACGGTTATTTTATCAGGTGTGACACCAATTTTAGTGCTAGTTGATAAACTGGAAGCAGGACAGGCGTGGTTAAAATGGCTACCTGTTATCTGTCCAGCAGTTGCTTCCATTGTGGCCAGTGTCGTCACATCATTTCCCTTTGAAAAAAATTGGATGGCTGCCAGCACAGCGGTGGAATTGTTAGAATCTGAACAGGAAAAGTTTATTTTAGGGATCACTCCAGCCTATCGTTGTTATGATATTCCAGAAGAAGATAAACAACAACAAAAAATTAGTCAAGCTGTAGAACTATTTATTAATCAAGTGAATAGCATTCACTTGCCGCAAGTACAACAAAAAACTGATTCAGACTCCGCAAATACAGAAAAACAAGACTCACCAAAACCTGAAGAAACCACTACAGAACAAAAAGCAAACTCCTAGTTGGGACTAATTGGGTGCAAAATCTGCACCCGAATGTCAGTCATCCTTGACATGACGGATGATGTTCAAAAAATAGCCAATATACTAGTAAAAAGATCCACAATGCCTTAAAATTTGACCCTGGGAGCAAAAAATATCTACTGCCCCTGTTCACTGTTAATATAGGAGTCTTGTTGTGGATTTATCTCTTATTCCAGCCCAACCCAAACCAGGTGTACTTAATGTCTTAATTGAAATTGCTGGTGGGAGTAAAAATAAATATGAATACGATAAGGATTTACAAGCATTTGCCTTAGATCGCGTTCTCTATTCTTCCGTAAAGTATCCTTATGACTATGGTTTTATCCCTAACACTTTGGCTGACGATGGCGATCCTTTAGATGGTATGGTGATCATGGATGAGCCAACTTTCCCCGGTTGCATCATTGCTGCTAGACCTATCGGTTTTTTAGAAATGATTGACGGTGGTGATCGTGATGAAAAAATTCTTTGTGTTCCCGCCAAAGATCCACGCTATGCTCATGTAAAGTCCCTCAAAGATGTATCTCCCCACAAATTGGAGGAAATTGCGGAATTTTTCCGTAGTTATAAGAATTTGGAAAAAAAGGTAACACAAATTCTCGGTTGGCAAGATGTGGAAAAAGTAGCTCCCTTAGTAGAAAAGTTTATTAAGGCCGCTCAAGGATCATAAACATCTTCAGTAAAGATTGTAAAGACGTTCCATGGAACGTCTTTACAAGGGTTCTAAAAAATGCATATTTAATTTTCACTAAATGTCTAGTGGTAATATCACTTACTAATTACCCGCTAAATCAATAATTGTGGAATCATTAATCACAAATACTGATCTGAGTTTGAAAAATCTTCCTGGTTGCAAAAAAATTTTTAACCCAAATGCAGCGTACTTTTTTGTTAGCAAAAATTCATAACTGTACCCTCACAGGAGCAAATATCAATTATGTGGGTAGTATCAGCATTGACGAAGTTCTCTTAGAAAAAGCTGGTATTTTTCCTTATGAGCAAGTACAAGTAGTCAACATTGGTAATGGTGAACGTTTTACTACTTATGCTATACCTGCGATAGCTAACTCAGGAGCTATAGAATTAAATGGGGCAGCGGCTCGCTTAGGTGTAGTAGGCGATCGCTTAATTATTATGACTTACGGGCAGTTGACATTGGAAGAGTTAAAATGTTACTCTCCTACTGTTGTAATTGTGGATGCAAAAAACCAACTCTTGGAAGTGCGAAATTATGCCTCTGGAGAATTCAGGGAATAAGAATAAGTCCTATTGTTATTTAAGGTATTGTGTAAACCATTGCCTTGCTAAATTTGCTACAATCCCTAGTTTACCTGCTTCCGCAAATAAATGTGTAGCTCCAGGAACAATCTCCAAGCGTTTGATTGAGCGCAATTGTGTCAGTGCATCTTCATTAACTGCTATTACAGGCAGATCATCACCACCAACAATTAACAATGTTGGCGCTTTTATTTGCGGTAATGCTGAACCAGCTAGGTCAGGTCGTCCACCACGAGAAACAATAGCTTTGACAATTTCCCCCCGTTTTGCAGCAGCCACAAGAGCCGCACCCGCACCCGTACTAGCACCAAAGTAACCTATCTTGAGTTGTTGGGTATCTGAGTTCTGTATTAGCCAGTCCGTAGCTCCAACTAAGCGGGACGCTAATAAATCAATATCAAAGCGTAAATGTCTTGTCCGCAGGTCAATTTCTTCCTCTTCCAGAGTCAGTAAATCAAGTAATAAAGTTGCCAGTCCTGCTTGTTGTAATACCTCGGCAACATGATGATTACGGGGACTGTAACGACTACTACCACTACCATGAGCAAATAAAACTATACCGATAGCACCATCGGGGATCACCAAATTACCCTCTAAAGTGACATCACTTATTATCACTGATACCAGTTGTTCCTGGGGGTTCTGTATGAATGTTCTATCCATAACCAATAAATCAAGAATTACTTGTGCTATTAACCCAATAATTCCATTTTAATAATTCCCATTATTCTATACATCCATCTTTAATCAGGTGACAGGTGACAAGACGCAAAAAAACCGCGAAAAATTTTATTTTTAGATATTGACAAAGGATTTTAAATATGTTACTATTACTTTGAGGAGGAAGAACTATCTTAAATTATTTAAGAGTAGGGTGTGTTAGCTACAGCATAACGCACCTTTGGTAGGAAATTTGTGTGTAGAATAGCGATCGCAATATAATACAGCAAGTTCACCTTAAACTTATAGGACGCAAGTGTCACACTAAAAAATCTATTGTAAGGTGCGTAAGTTTTGATCATTTCGGATTCCTATATAATTTTTTATGTAGGTTTTATGTAGGTTTTATCTAGTTTTAGAAACTCACAGAAATAAGCTACTGATTTCGTCAAGTTTAGCCTTGACTACACCACTGCCGATTAATGCAGCAGCTTTATCTATACCCGCTTGCATATCTGGAGAAATACCACTACGCCATAAGTAAAAGCCACCATTCCACAAAGCTGTTTGCAGCATTTCGCCGGCGTTTCCCATCAAAACCCCTTGCAAATCATTGATTAGTTCTGCTGTAGTAGTTAGAGGCACATTTTTAGTTATAAAACCATATTCGCGGGGTACAAGTTGTAACCGAGTTAATTCATCTGGATTTAATGAAGATAAACTAATAATAGCTGTGCGATCGCGTGGTAAATCACAACTACCCTCCAAACCTTTAATAAAAGTATATTTCCTCACCCCACGTAACCCTAAAGCCACTTGAAACATTGTTTCTGTAGGGGGATGAACAAAACCAGCAATAATGTGAGCATCACCAGCATAGGGACACCAAATTAACTCCATAGTTGCTAATGGTGGACGTTTACCCAATTGCTCACGATATGACCACAAAATTTGATTAAGGGGAAAATGCCTTGGGGTGTAAATAAAGCCCATTCCTGTGGCTGCAAAGACCCGCTGAGTTTGTTCTAGAGTTAAACTAGTCCAGTCTATTCCTAAACCTTGCCAAATTTCTATTAAAGGTAGACCATATTTTGTCGGTAAACGGTCTCCTCCGTGCATAATAACAGGTTGTCCCGCAGCAGCTAATAGCAAAGCCGTAATCACATTAATTGGTGCAGTCCGAGTTCTGCCATCATAGGGGATACCTAAAATAATTACCGATTGTCCTATGGATTGCAACTTCGGACCTAGTTCATAATAAGCGTCTAGCATCCCTGCCAACTCTGCTCCCGTGGGACGTTTAATACGGTGAGCAATTAAAAATGCACCAATTTGTGCGGGTGTAGCCTCATTTAATAACATCATTTTTGTAGCAGTAGCCGCTTCATCACGGGTTAAATTCTCCGATGTGTGATTTCCGCTACCTATTTTTTGGATAAATTCTCTAAATTTAGTCATTAGTCATTAGTCATTACGGGAATATTATTCTTGACAAGTTGCCAAAAGTGTTGTATGGGAGGAATCTGAAGACGGTCGTGAGTGGTTACCATTACTACCCGACGAGTCAAACCAGAATTATTACCTAAATTGTTATTTTCAGCTAAGGGACGAACCGCAAGGGTAGGATCATTTCTAGATTCTATTAATGCTGACTGGGGAAGTAAAGCGATTAATTCTCCTTGACGAACTACTCCCCGAAAAGCCTCTAAGGTATTTACTTCTAAGGCCGCACTGAGTTTGGTTGACTTACTTTCAAATTTATCTTGGATGAGACGCTGCATTCCATAACCTTCTTTGAATACCACTTGACGATAGCGAATTAACTCTAACCAAGGGATAGATTCATATTCAGATAGGGGATGATTAGCTGCGACTAAAACTTCTATTGGTTCATCATATAGCACTTCCACCGCCATTTCTTTGCCTGTGATTAAAAAGCGATTGTGCATAACAATTGCTAAATCTACTAAACCATCTTTGAGAACTTTTAGCGAGCGATCGCTTCCTAAGGATGTTACCCGCAATTGTACCTCTGGGTAATCATGGCAAAATTTTTGTAACACTGGTGGTAGATAAGAAGCACAAACAGAATGAATGACCGCAATACATAATTCTGGTTGTTTTCCGGCCATTAAATCTCTTAACTCTTGTGTAGCAGATTCCCACTCCTGACAAATTTTCTGGACACGGGGGAGTAAACGTTCACCGCCTAAAGTTAATTTAGCATGGATACTGCGGTGAAACAATTCTACCCCCAAATTTGCCTCTAGTCCCTGAATTTGTCTACTAATGGTAGATTGAGTCACACCACATTGTTTTGCAGCCTGTTGAAAACTGCCAGTTTGTGCGATCGCCAAAAAGGCTTGCAACTGCTCTAAACGCATTTTGATTTAGCCTGATGATACATGATAAATTTAACGGACTTAACTAATTTTCCGTATAATTTTAATTTAACTAATTTAACTAATTTTTCATTCAGTATTTACTTCATACAAAATCAGTGGAAATACTAGCTAATAAGTGATCAGTTACTCTGATAGAAATTACAAAAGGGTTTCCCTGAGAAACCCTAGCAGTTTTAGTGAACATCTTAAACTGTTTTTACAAACACAGAACCAGCTTCAATCTTTGTTTGGTAAGTTTTCAGGGGCTTTTTAGCAGGACTCCGTTTGATTTTACCATCACCAGCAAACTCTGCACCATGGCAAGGACAGACAAATTTATTTTCTTTTGCTTTCCAGTCAATGGTACAACCTTCATGAGAGCAAGTAGGATTAACAGCAATTAAACTTTTAACAGCTTTTGATGTTCCCACCACCAATACTGCACCAATAGGCGAATTTTCCACCAATAATTGCCCATTTTTGTCTAATTGTGCCACAGTACCTACCTTTTGCCAACCTTTTGTAGCAGTGTTAGACGTAGAACCCGGCGCTGCGGTTGTCTCAGGAGAACAAGCCGCAATTGCTACAGGTAAGGAACTAGCTAAAAAACCCAACCCCACCCAGTTGATAAAGTCACGACGTTTCATAATTGCTTTTAATAATACCTCATTTATCACCAATTAATATATTACAGCTATTACAGCAAGTTTAGCTTTCCTTAATGTCTGTACTTCATCGTACTGGGAACTGCTGTAATACCGCCAAGATAATCCCAGTTTTGCATTTTAATATCTTCAGCTATTGTGCATTTAACTTGTATAAAATGGACAAGCAAGATGTCTGTGCCACAATACCTAAGAATATTTAGGTTATACAATTTAGCTGCGTAACAGCTTAGTCCAATCAAACAACCTTAAAGCTTTTATTTCCTTTTCTAGAAGCATTTATACATGAGATAAATTCCTATCATTATACATAAAATCGTAGAAATTTATACAAGCTTATCTAGAAAAACACATTTTTACTCCATGCAATTAAAGCAATTATTATATCCGTTTTTTGCAAAATAACTTGATTTTAGTAACCTAGTATACGAATTATTCTAAAAAATCGCACTAAGTTATCAATATCGCAACTGTTACAAACACAAACCAGGAAACTACTATCAGTTATTTCCCCAAAGTGGTAAATACAGAAGTGATCAAAGGGTACACAGTTAATTAAGTCCTGTCTGTCAAAAAAAACTATGATAGATACAGCAGCTACCACAGAAAAACTGAATAAATTCGAGAAATTCAAAGCCGAAAAAGACGGACTCGCGGTTAAGAACGAAATAGAACAGTTCGCGCAAATCGGTTGGGAAGCAATGGACGAAAATGACCTTAACCATCGCCTAAAATGGTTAGGTGTGTTTTTCCGTCCAGTGACCCCCGGTAAATTCATGATGCGAATGCGGATACCTAATGGTATTCTCACTAGCAATCAACTGTCCGTTTTAGCAGAGGTAGTACAGCGTTACGGTGACGACGGCAGCGCTGACATTACCACTAGACAGAATATACAACTACGCGGCATAAAAATTCAAGATATTCCAGATATCTTTAATAAATTTAACAAAGTGGGATTGACCACTATCCAGTCTGGGATGGATAATGTCCGTAATATTACAGGTGATCCGGTAGCTGGACTAGACATCAATGAATTATATGATACTAGAGAATTAGTCCAAAAAATCCAGGATATGCTGACTAATAACAGTGAAGGTAATCCAGAATTTAGTAATCTTCCTCGGAAATTTAACATTGCAATTACTGGGGGAAGAGATAATTCAGTTCACGCAGAAATTAACGATTTAGCCTTTATTCCCGCTTTTTTGACAAATAAAGAGCAAATACCAGTCTTGGGCTTTAACGTCATCGTTGGTGGTTTATTTTCCGCAAAACGTTGTCAAGCCGCTATTCCTTTAAACGTTTGGGTATCTGCTGGTGATGTTGTATCATTATCTAAAGTCATTGTCGAGATATTTCGGGATCATGGTTTACGCGTAAACAGACAAAAAGCTCGGTTAATTTGGCTACTTGATGAGTGGGGTATAGAAAAATTCCGCACTGAAGTAGAAAAGCGATTTGGTAAATCATTATTACCCGCAGCAGCAAAAGATGAAATTGACTGGGACAAACGGAATCATTTAGGAATACATAAGCAAAAACAAGCCGGGTTAAACTACGCAGGTTTAAATATTCCCGTAGGGAGATTATCTGCTCATGATATGTTAGAAATTGCGCGGTTAGGGGAAGTTTACGGAAGTGGAGAAATTCGATTTACTGTCGAGCAAAATGTTATTATCCCTAACATTCCTGATCAGAGGTTAACACAATTTTGTGCAGAAAGTATATTAGAGAAATTTGCAGTTAACCCCGGCTTATTAATGGGATCATTGGTATCATGTACTGGCGCACAATTTTGTAATTTTGCCTTAATAGAAACCAAAAATCGCGCCTTAGAAATGATTAAATCATTGCAATCTGAATTAACCTTATCACGTCCAGTGCGAATTCATTGGACAGGATGTCCAAATTCCTGTGGACAACCCCAAGTAGCAGATATTGGCTTAATGGGAACTAAAGTCCGTAAAAATGGACAAATGTTAGAAGGTGTGGATATTTATATGGGTGGAACAGTCGGGAAAGATGCACATTTAGGAACTTGTGTTCAAAAAGGTATTGCTTGCGAAGACTTACAACCCATATTAAGAGATTTACTTATTGACAACTTTGGTGCAAAAATTAAAGAACAGGCTTTGATTCCTCTTTAAATTAATTTAATCGCCAAAATCCAGAGATAACTGCAAACCCAAATTAAAACTGATCAAGAGTTTCCCATGACCAATATTTCTCGCAGAAAATTTATTATTACCTCAAGTGTAGTAGCAGTAACTTCTATCTTGGCACACGGCTGTACATCTAGTAACTCAGATTCAGTAAAAACAGATAGTGCTGCTTCTTCCAATAGCAAACTAGCTAATAATTCCCCAAAAGTTGAAACAACCATAGCCAAACTAGGATTTATTGCTTTAACAGATTCCGCACCTTTAATTATCGCTAAAGAAAAAGGTTTCTTTGCTAAATATGGCATGACTGATGTAGAAATTAGCAAACAAAAATCCTGGCCAGTTACCCGCGATAACTTAAAAATTGGCTCATCTGGCGGTGGTATTGATGGCGCACATATTCTTACACCGATGCCCTATTTATTGACCATAAATGATAAAGTACCAATGTATCTTTTAGCGAGATTAAATATCAATGGTCAAGCAATTTCAGTTGCTGAAAAATTCAAAGATTTGAAAATTGGTTTACAAAGTAAATTACTAAAAGAGTCTGTCAATAAAGCCAAAGCTGATAAAAAATCTCTAAAAGTTGCTATGACTTTTCCTGGTGGTACTCATGATTTATGGATGCGTTATTGGCTAGCAGCAGGGGGTATTAATCCAGATCAAGATGTAATTTTACAAGCAGTACCACCACCACAAATGGTAGCAAATATGAAAGTTGGAACTGTTGATGCTTTTTGTGTAGGAGAACCTTGGAATGCTCAATTGGTAAGTCAAAAATTAGGTTATACAGCTTTATCTACAGGTGAATTATGGAATAACCATCCAGAAAAAGCCTTTACTATGCGTCAAGATTGGGTTGATAAAAATCCCAATGCGACACAAGCATTATTAATGGCAATTATGGAAGCACAACAATGGTGTGACCAGGCAGAAAACAAAGAAGAAATGTGTAAAATCTGTGCTGATAGGAAATACTTTAATGTGTCCGTAGATGATATTTTAGAACGAGCTAAAGGTAATATTGATTATGGTGATGGACGTAAAGAGCAAAACTTTGCATATTCTATGAAATATTGGAAAGATAATGCTTCTTATCCCTATAAAAGTCATGATACTTGGTTCTTAACTGAAGAAATTCGTTGGGGTTATTTACCTCAAGATACAAAAGTGAAGGAAATTGTTGATCAGGTGAATAGAGAGGATCTATGGAAACAAGCTGCTAAGGCTTTGGGTGTGGCTGCTGCGGAAATTCCAGCAAGTTCTTCTCGCGGTGTGGAAACATTTTTTGATGGGGTTAAATTTGACCCTGAAAAACCAGAAGAATATTTAAAAAGTTTGCAAATTAAGAAAGTGTAATTTTAATTTAGGTCGAAATTCAATCCCAGAAAATTGACTAGATTAATTAGATTTTTGAGGCGGAAACAGAGGCGAGAATAAGAACAGAAAAAGAAATTTTTAATAACTTAATAGGAGGAATAAATGGCCGCTATTGTTGGAATTCCTAGAATTAGTAGTAAACAGCAGAAGATAATTAATAAGTTTTTGATTAAGAAGGTTATACCACCGCTGTTTGGATTATTTATTTTTGTGATATTGTGGCAATTACTTTGTTTAATTCCTAATTTTCAATTACCAGGACCAATAGAAACAATTCGAGAAACTTGGGACCCTTTTATTATTCATCCTTTTTTCGATAATGGTGACAGTGATAAGGGTTTAGGTTGGCAAATATTGACCAGTTTAGGACGGGTTGCTTTAGGTTTTTCTTTAGCAACAGTTGTGGGGGTTATCTTAGGGATATTAATCGGTTCTAATACTTTTCTTTATAATGCTGTAGATCCGATTTTTCAAGTATTAAGAACTATCCCTCCCTTAGCTTGGTTACCAATTTCTTTAGCAGCTTTTCAACAAGCTAATCCTTCGGCAATTTTCGTGATTTTTATTACTTCAATTTGGCCAATTCTCATTAATACGACTGTGGGTGTCCAGAATATTCCTCAAGATTATGTAAATGTGGCTCGTGTATTGCGTGTGCAGAAGGGTAATTATTTCTTGAAGATTGTGTTTCCGGCAACTGTTCCTTATATTTTTACCGGTTTAAGAATTGGCATAGGTTTATCTTGGTTGGCAATTGTCGCAGCGGAAATGTTAGTTGGTGGTGTGGGTATTGGTTCATTTATTTGGGATGCCTATAATACGACTACTGAAACCAATATGAGTGAGATTATTATTGCCTTAGTATATGTCGGTTTAGTGGGATTAGTTTTAGATAGAATGGTGGCTTTTATTGCTGATAAAGTCGTGACAACAGAACAAAAATAATTCTGATTTCCTCGTATATCCATTATCATCATGAATACTTTTTTAGAAATCGATCATGTAGACCGAATATTTGACCTCCCCAATGGTGGTAAATATATTGCTTTAAAAAATATTGAATTGAAAATTTCTCAAGGTGAATTTGTTTCTTTAATTGGCCATTCTGGTTGTGGTAAATCTACCTTACTAAATATTATTGCTGGCTTAGATCAAGCTAGTATTGGTGGTGTAACTTTGGCAGGTCGAGAAGTGAGAGAACCAGGTCCCGATAGAATGGTGGTTTTTCAAAATTACTCCTTACTTCCTTGGCTAACTGTAAGGGAAAATATCGCCTTAGCTGTAGATGAAGTCCATCAAAATCTACCTAAGGAAGAACGTCGGGGAATAATAGAAGAACATATTGATATGGTAGGATTACGACGGGCAATTAATAAGCGTCCTAGTCAATTGTCCGGGGGAATGAAACAGCGAGTTGCGATCGCTCGTGCCTTAGCTACCCGTCCCAAGTTATTATTGTTAGATGAACCTTTTGGTGCTTTAGATGCCTTGACAAGGGGCAATTTACAAGAGCAATTAATGATAATATGTAATCAACACAGAATTACCTGTGTAATGGTGACTCATGATGTTGATGAGGCATTATTATTAAGCGATCGCATTGTAATGTTAACCAATGGACCAGAAGCACACATTGGCCAAATTATCGAAGTACCTATTCCCCGTCCTCGTCACCGTTTAGAAGTAGTTAACAATCCTTTTTACTATAACTTACGCAATGAAATAATTTATTTTCTCAATCAACAAAAACAAGCAAAAAAACGCCAGAAATTTACCGCACCTGCTATTGTTTCTAACAACAACTTAGAAAAAGTTCATTTGGAAATTGGTTATATTCCCCTCACTCAAGCTGCACCTTTAATAATTGCCAAAGAAAAAGGTTTTTTTGCCAAATATGGTTTAGAAGTCAACCTCAACAGCGAAATTAGCTGGAAAGACCTAGCCAAAGGTGTAGCAACTGGTAGACTTGATGCTGCTCAAATGGTTGCAGGTATGCCCCTCGCCTTGACATTAGGTGCAGGAGGTAAAAATCAGGTGTCAATGGTGACAGCTATGACCCTTTCCCGCAACGGTAGCGCCATTACTTTTAGCCAAAAATTGTTCAATGCTGGAGTCAGAAACTTAACAGACCTTCAAGCCATTATTAAAGCTGACTTAGACAAAACCTATACTTTGGGAATTGTTCATCCCGCGTCTATGCAAAACCTATTATTACGCCACTGGTTAGCAGAATCTGGGATTAAACCTGATGTAGATGTCAGTTTGATAGTAATTCCACCACAACAGATGGTAGCTTCCCTCCGAGAAGAAAAAATTGATGGTTACTGTGTAGGTGAACCGTGGAACTCTCACGCAGTTGATCAAAATTTGGGTTTTATGATTGCTATGACTTCAGAACTTTGGTATGGACATCCAGACAAAGTATTAGGAGTAAAAGAAGATTGGGCGCGGGAAAATCCCCAAACACATCTAGCATTAGTCAAATCACTATTAGCAGCCTGTGAATATTGTGATGACATTCGCCACCAAGAAGAAGTTCTCAAATTAATTTCTCAACCTGATCTTGGTAGTAATTCTCCTGAACTTCCGCCAGCTTTAATAAATAATTACAAACATGATCATTACCATCAGTTTTATTTCGACAAAGCTAATTATCCCAACCGCAATGAAATGCTATGGATTCTCACCCAACTAGCCCGTTGGGGTTTAATAGCTTTCCCTAAAAACTGGGTCGAAGTAATTGACAAAGTTTGTCGTCCAGATGTGTTTGGTGCAGCCGCTAGAGAAATGAACATTTTAGATATTGGTAGAGAGGAAACAATTCAATTATTTGATGGCAAAAAGTTTAATCCTTCAGAACCAGTTGAGTATCTAAAAAGTTTAGCAATTAAATATCCAGTTCGCATTGAAGAAGTATTTATCTAATAAAATCCAGCCCACCGAGTTTTAATAATTTAGGAATATATCATCATGACAACAGTAAACTTTAATCACGCCCAACAAAATCAACAATTAAAAACATCTAAAAACGAAGACTTTTTAGTAATTGATGGTGTCAATAAAATCTACAATACATCTGAGGGATTATACACCGTTCTAGATGATATTAATCTCAAAGTTAGTGAAGGTGAATTTATTTGTTTAATTGGGCATTCTGGTTGTGGTAAATCAACACTACTAAACATGGTTTCTGGATTTAATAAACCCACCAACGGCAGAGTATGGTTACAAGGTCAAGCCATTAAAGAACCCGGTCCAGAGCGAATGATGGTATTTCAAAACTATTGTTTATTACCTTGGTTAAATGTTTTTGATAATGTTTATTTAGGTGTTGATTCTGTATTTCCTCACAAAACTAAAGCCGAAAAACGAGCAATAGTTAGAGAACATTTATCAATGGTAGGACTAACAGAAGCAGCCCAAAAAAAACCCAGTCAAATATCTGGAGGAATGAAACAAAGAGTAGCTATAGCTCGTGCTTTAGCCATTCGTCCCCAACTCCTGATTTTAGATGAACCATTCGGCGCTTTAGATGCTATCACCAAAGAAGAATTACAAGAAGAACTCCTACAAATTTGGTCAGAACATCAAATCACAGTTTTGATGATTACCCATGATATTGATGAAGCACTTTTCCTCGCCGATAAGTTAGTGATGATGACAAATGGACCAGCAGCAAATATTGGTGAAATATTAGAAATACCCTTTTCTCGCCCTCGCAACCGTCGCCGAATTATGGAAAATCCAGAATATTACAACCTACGCAACTATGCTTTGGACTTCCTCTATCGTCGCTGCGCTCATATTGACGATTAATTAGCATAATTGGTCATTTAAAAACATTTTTTCCTTGACAATCAAATTCAAGAAGCAAAAGAATAAATATCTCACACAGAGGCGCGAAGGTAAGAACATACAGCACTTCCCGATGTTATGAGGTACAAGAACCCCACCCCCAACCCCCTCCAATATCAAAAGTTTATCCTTTTCTTCCCCCCGCTGCGGGGGGATTGAGGGGGGTGCGAGGAGGGGGCTTAAGATGTACCTCATAAAAGCCGAAACATCCTGAAAACATTTCTATTCTCCGCGCCTCTGCGTCTTGAACGTGCAATAAAAATCCTAAAATCATGAATGAATTTACTCAAACACTTTGTCCTTATTGCGGTGTCGGTTGCGGTTTAGAAGTTTCCCCTCCAGCCCAACCTGGAAAAACCATAAATCGAAATAGTGAAGGAACTCCAATTTGGCGAGTTAGAGGTGATAAATCCCATCCTTCAAGCCAAGGAATGGTCTGTGTTAAAGGTGCAACTATTGCTGAATCTTTGGATAAAAATAGATTGTATCATCCTATGGTGCGCGATTCTTTAAATGAAGAATTTCGGCGTGTAAGTTGGAATGAAGCTTTTGATATTATCACCCAACGGATTCAAACGTTGCGCTTGAATCAAGCTACAGATTCAATTTGTATGTACGGTTCTGGACAATTCCAAACTGAAGATTATTATATTGCTCAAAAGTTACTCAAAGGTTGTTTAGGAACTAATAATTTCGATGCTAATTCCCGGTTGTGTATGTCTAGTGCGGTATCTGGGTACATTCAAAGTTTTGGCTCTGATGGTCCTCCTTGTTGTTACGATGATTTGGAATTAACTGATTGTGCTTTTTTAATTGGCACAAATACTGCTGAATGTCATCCAATTATTTTTAATCGCTTGCAAAAATATCATAAAAAAAATCATGATCTGAAAATAATTGTGGTTGATCCTCGGCGCACTCCTACCGCAGAAACAGCCGATTTACATTTAGCTATTCGTCCAGGTACAGATATTGATTTATTAAATGGTATTGCCCATTTATTAATGAAATGGAATTATATAGATCCGGTTTTTATTGATGATTGTACTAGCAATTTTCCGGCTTATGCGGAAGTAATTCGTCATTATTCACCGGAGGTTGTCGCTAGTGTTTGTGGTATTAGTGTTGAAGATTTAGAAACTGCTGCTAAATATTGGGGTCAAGCAAAATCTGTACTTTCTTTATGGTCAATGGGTGTTAATCAATCTTCCGAAGGTACGGCTAAAGTTAGAACTATTATTAATTTACATCTGATGACGGGACAAATCGGTAAACCTGGTGCTGGTCCTTTTTCTTTAACTGGTCAACCTAATGCTATGGGTGGTAGAGAAGCGGGAGGTTTATCACATTTATTGCCCGGTTATCGGCTAGTAAAAAATCCACAGCACCGCGCAGAAGTTGAGGCTTTTTGGGGTTTAGAACCAGGACAAATTTCCTCTATTCCTGGTTTAACTGCTTGGGAAATGATCACTGGTTTAGAAACTGGAAATGTCGGTTTATTATGGATTGCTGCTACTAATCCTGCTGTGAGTATGCCAGATTTAGAACGCACTAAACAAGCTTTATTAAAATCTCCTTTTACTATCTATCAAGATGCTTATTACCCAACAGAAACATCAGCTTATGCTCATGTTTTATTACCTGCATCCCAGTGGGGTGAAAAAACTGGTATTATGACTAATTCTGAAAGAAGGGTAACTCTATGTTCGGCTTTTCGTGAACCACCCCAGGAAGCAAAATCTGATTGGGAAATTTTCGCAGAAGTAGGAAAAAGATTAGGTTTTGCTGATAAGTTTAATTTCCAAAATTCGGCGGAAGTTTATCAGGAATTTGTCCAGTTAACTCGTCAGCGTCCTTGCGATATGTCTGGTTTAAGTCATGAGTTTTTAGCTACACAAGGTCCAACTCATTGGCCTTATTCATGGGGTAGTAATTCGGAAACTCAACGTCTATATACTAATTTACGTTTTCATACTCCTGACGGACGCGCTAGGTTTGGTGCGTATTATTCTCAAGGACTCGCTGAACCACCTGATCCTAACTATCCTTTTATATTAACTACTGGTAGATTATACGGTCATTGGCACACACAAACACGCACTGGCAGAATTGAGAAGATTCGCAAACTGCACCCCCAACCGTTTATCGAAATTCATCCCCGTGATGCTGCTGGTTTAGGTATTATTGATAATCAGTGGTTAGAAGTGCGATCTCGTCGTGGTACAACTAAGTTCCCTGCTAAAGTTACAAAAGCTATTTCTCCCGGTACTGTCTTTGTCCATATCCACTGGGGTAAACTATGGGCTGATGATGCAGAAGCTAATACGCTTACTCATTCAGAAGCCTGTCCTGATTCTCTGCAACCAGAATTAAAGGCCTGTGCTGTACAATTAATCCCAATTACTGTAAAGTCTAGTGTTAAAAATTATCAACTTCAATCGTCCCCATAGTAAGCTATTATCTATACTATCTATACAATAATTTAGATCATAGGCGATTATCAATCGTTATGATTATATTTTTATATATTGTGCAAAATCAAAAAGTTTTAAACTAGTTTAAAATTAAGAAACTGCAAAAACTTTTAATTGGTGAATTTTTAATCTTTAATTATTTATCCCTTAGATTTATCTATGGGATTTTTGTTTGACATTTCTTCCCTAATTTTTAAAAAGGAGCGCCTCATGAGAAAGTTAATTAAGGATTTTCTAGGACTGGCCAGCGATAAAAATTTCATGCACATAATTGAAATTGTCGAGGTAATAGTTTCAAAACTCTTATCTTTATTGATGATAGTAGTAATACTTGCCACACTTTTTGATTTGGCAACCTTTGTTTTTAAGGAAATACTTTCTCCAGAAGAAGGTCGTTTTAGTCAAACATTGTTTAAAACTTTTGGCTTATTTCTGAATGTATTAATCGCTTTAGAAATATTAGAAAATATCACGGCTTACCTGAAAAAGCACGTTCTCCAAGTCGAGTTAGTTATTGTTACTTCTTTAATTGCTATTGCTCGAAAAATTATTATTCTTGATTTGAAAGTTACTGAGGGTATAGAAATTATTGGCTTAGGTATTGCTATTCTTTCCTTATCAATTAGTTATTTGATCATTCGGAGTAGTAATTCTAGAAAGGAAAATTAAATCAGGACTATTCTAGAATAATCCTTAGAGGATGTTTGAAAAGTCTAACTTGGGAGAAATCACGTCTACACAGACAAAACCTGCCTACGCAGGTTTTAAATCCTTAATTTTTCCTTAGTCCACGCAGGTGGACTTTGCTTGTGCAGTAGAGAATTAATTTATTCGCCGAAAACTTTTAAGACAACCTCTTAGGCTAGTAGTCGGGAATCTGAACCTTTCTTAGCTTATGCAGTTTTTTACTATTACCTATTTGCATATTCTTGTGTAAATTCTGTTTTGATTTTGTATTTTGAATGGAAACAAAGGCAAACTGAGTGAAGCTATAGTATATTCATTTAGCAATGGTGCGGCTGTAGATAAAGTACAAAATAGGAAGCCCCTAGTATTGCTTTAGCCCTAATGGACGCTCCCATAAAGCTAGAAAATCTGTTTAGACACCCTCACTAACTAAATGACAGGCAAAAAAGCAAGACAGAATGCATTTCTGCGGCTGGTAGCGAAAACGACTACGCCGCGCGAGCTATCAGTTCAAGTTTCAGAGTCAGTATCCGGCCACTGGTTGCTTACTGGTAAAGAAATGGTAATTGGACGTGACCCTAGCTGCCAAATTGTCTTGGATGCCATGATATACCGGATGGTATCTCGTCGTCATGCGGTAGTTTCTAGTGTTCAGCAAAGGGATGGTTATTATAAGTGGATAATTTGCGATTTGAATAGCGCCAATGGCACTTTTATTAATGGAAAACACTTAGAAAGATGTCAAGAATTAGTTATGGGCGATCGCATTTCTCTGGGTACTGATGGACCACAATTCATTTTTGAGCATGAAATTATTACTCCACCCAAAATGATAACACTGAATAAAGCTACAGTATTATCCGCTGTCAATCGCCCCAATTCCTATTCCAAACAAGATTCTGTCAGTTTTACACAATTATTCCCGATTATTTCCACTGGTAAAGACTTAACCCGGAAGGCTTACTTAATACCAGGAATCTTGACGGTAGTTTTTGTCGTATTGATGTTTGCTACTGTAGGTCATCCCCAAGCTAATCAAGTAATTGTAGGCTCTTATATCGCTTTTGCAGCTTATTACTTTGTTTATCAACTTTGTGGTAAATCTAAACCTTGGTGGGTAATTATGGCTGTAGCATTGAGTACAATGTTAATTTTACTCAGTCCTCTGTTAGATTTATTCATTAAAGTGTTCCGAGATATCTTACCTGGCTCCTTGAACCCTGGATATCAAAATCAGATTACCTTTACCGAATTACTGGTACGGATGTTTTTTGGGGCCGGATTAATGGAGGAGTTGCTAAAAATATTACCAGTATTAGCAGCCTATCTGATAGGAAAATTATTACCCTCACCCTGGCGAGAACGAATTGGGGTTTGGGAACCTCTAGATGGTATTCTCTTAGGTACGGCTGCGGCCGTGGGTTTTACTTTACTGGAAACTCTTGGTCAATATGTACCCTTAATTTCGGAAAATTCTGGTCAGTCGGTGGGTTTACAGCTACTAATTCCCCGTATTTTAGGATCTGTAGCGGGACACATGGCTTACAGTGGCTATTTAGGCTATTTTATCGGTCTGGCTGTGTTAAAACCCCTCAAAGGAAAGCAAATTCTCTCAGTAGGTTATTTGAGCGCCTCTGGACTTCACGCTTTATGGAATGCTACAGGTTCTATTAATGCTTTTTTGTTGGTGGTAGTTGGTGTTTTATCTTATGCTTTTTTAATGGCAGCTATTCTCAAAGCACGAGCATTATCACCAACTAGATCACAAAACTTTGCTACTCGCTTTCTTGACCCAAAATAAACCAAAGTAAAATCACAGTCCAAAGTTAGATATTGAAAGATATTCTAGGGCATAATTTGCGATCGCTAAACTAATTTTAGCCTGTTCTATTTCTGATAAACTACACCAATCTCGATTTTCTAAGTCTCTAATTAAAGATGTCAATTTATCCGGTTCACTACTTCGCATAGAATATGCAAAAGGACGGGCTAAAACTAATAAATCATCCCTGTCCCAATTGGGTAATAAAGTTTGTACACATTCTACCAGTTTTTCACTGGTTGATTTTTCGCCCCTCAATACTTGAGTAGCTGTTTGCACGATCTTTGCCAGTAAGATATCAGGGATCATCGAAAAACTATTTAACAAAGCTTGTTGGAGATAATTAACTGTATTATTCCTAGTATTTTCAGTTTCCACCACAGTTTGTCCCCAAATTTCATCTAAATTATCATAAAATTTATTTGCACTTTCCATCAGTTCTATTTCTGAGAAATCCTGCCAGTTAAACTGTTGTTCTAAATCATCAAAATAAGCCTCTGAAGCTAGGTCAGCCGGATTCCATGGGTAAACAATATCTTCAGATGTTAGCAGTGTTTCTAGTAGTTCTAAATCGAGAGTATCGTTAATATCTTTCATTTTTTTTGTCACTATTAATTCAGTTCTGTTGATAGCTACAACCTCAAGAATGAAGTTTTCGTATTAATTCAATAATTTATTTATTTTCCACTTTCGGCGATTTAAACCAGACTTTGATTACCTTCTTCCTTTGCGCCTTTGCGCGAAACAAAAACCGTGGTTCATTTACAGCACTTTCTGGTGTTATGAGGTACACCACGGGCGGGCAAGATGCCCACCCCACAAGAGTTTTATTATTAAAATTTGTACCTCATAGCAATGGAATCTGCTGTAAGTAGGTTGGCGTTAAAAATTGTCGTTATGACAAGGGAACAGGGAACAGGAAAGAGGTTTTGGGCAACTTTACTTTTCGTTACTTATGTCGGTTTTTTCCGTTTACCTAATTACCAGCAAATTTGCTGTAAGAGTTCCCTAAAACTAAAAAACTTTGTACCTCACGAGCATGGGAACTGCTATATTCATATTATTCGTGAATAAATTCCCAAATTTCACCTTTATTACCGCCAAACATTAACCGCATACCTGATTTTAAAGGCACTTCTTCCCCTGGAATCTGTTGCCAACCGTTGATACCTAAATACCAAGTAGTTCCATAAGTAGATATGTCTTGCAGGTAATAAACTGTACTCAATGTATTTTCATTCAGAGTAGTTCGGCATAAAATTTTCGCGTGGTGTCTAGAAATACAAATTTCCGGGATCACAATATCATTATCCCTGGTGCGGCCAATGCGCGTGACTCCAGGACCTAATAACCAAGTTTTCCCGCCAGGTGAGAGCGATCGCATATAAGCTGTATTTACAGGTGAATATATGCCAGAATCGGGAATTTCTGTAATTCCTTCATCTACGTTTTTAATCAATTCTCCATCAAAATTAGGATGGAGGTAGAGAACTGGTAATGTCCAAGCAGGTTGATTGAATTTATACAGTGTTAATAGTTCTTGTCTGGCCGCCGCCACTGCTTCATCAATAGATTTGCGTCGTCGCAATGCCCCCGCAAAAGCTTTAATAAAACTATGACTCTCAGCATCAGTAATTTCATCACGCATCCCTAGTACGGCAGGTACACCATGACAAATCAACACTTCTGCCAAACTACTAGCAGGTATAGCTTGATCATTGACTACTGCTGGTTGCGCCCCCCAACAAGCGTTAAAAACTCCCAGTTTTACACCTGTACGAGTCAGGACATGAGCTAATTCTATGCCATTAATTTTGTCTCCAGTTCCTAAAAATAATAAACCCCCATCTGGATCTGTTAGTCCGTGTCCAGCATAAAACAAAACATTATATGCCTTGGTTTCTAACTCCTGAATTAATTCTGTTCTGGTAGGTTGTATCAGTGTTTTCATTGTACAAGGTGCATATTCTGAGGCAGTTTTTCCCACAGGACGATCTTCTGATAAAATCCTTTTTAGTAAGGACGCTTCCTGATTTAGTTGTAATTTATGATCACGTCCTAACACCAGTAAAATACTTAAAGCTTGATCGGTTCGTAAATGTGATAAAGGTTCAACCTCATTACTGGTGCGACTAAATAAAATATCCTGGGTGAGAGATATAGCTGGTTGTCCGGCTTGCGGCTGCATAATTTCCCAAGGTAAGGCAATTAGATCAGGATCACGGATTTCCAAACGAAAGCGTAATTGCCTTTTTTGACCCGTAGCCATGCCCCGACTACGTTCCCAACTGTTGAGAATCACTCCATCAAATACCCACTGCCATAATTTGATCCCCAAGAATTGCATCAAACGAACACTGTAAGGACTAGTAGTTTGACCTTCTACTGCTGAAATTTCAGCTAGGGATATGGAAATAGGGGTAATATCTAAGGGACTCTTACTGGCAAACATTTGCTGCCATTGTTGCCAAACCTGATTCAGTTCGGCAGAGAAAACACAATCACGGAGAACATAGCCACTGGGATAGGGAGCTTTAACTACCCAAATGACGAAGTTATCTGCACCAGTATTGACTAGACGGGCGATCGCTAAATTCAGACCGGACATGGCTTGGGGGAACTAAATGTTCAAAAAACAGATACAAATATTCTAGGCAGAAAGGAAAATTAGACAAGCAAGTATTTTTGCTGCTGTTATATCATTTCTGCATTGTTTCAGATTTATCACAATTTCCGTCTCTTGGGAGCGGAGAGTGGCAACTAAATTGTGATTACTAGGTCGCGCTTCGCTATCAAAAAAAGATTATTTAACTTTTTATAGCGATCGCTTTTTTACTAGCATCTGTAATCTTTAGACAGGGCAAACCCATCTAAATCCTGTAATCCATGCCCAGTAGGGGGTTTAAATTTTAGTTACAAAAATAAACAATGGTTGAAACCTTTTTCCTGTAAGCATTCTAAAAACTAAAAATAAGATGCGTTTGCCCTGCATCTTTAGCATAGACGATATTTATTTTTAGATATATTATAGTGAATAATATTCACCAGAATACCTCAAACTTTGGTGTCGTTACCTTTATTTTAAGGTTTCCTGTTCTTTTCTGCCACTCCAACTCACATAAGACCTATAATACATTTTTATGACATCTGATACTTTTGCTAACAGTTTAATTACTGAAAACTTGCATCTAAATGAGGATTTATTACCAGCATTAGAAAATCTTACCCTGACTGGAACTACAGCTATTAATAGTACAGTTAACACAGGTAATAACATCCTCACAGGTGACAGTGGCAATAATACCCTCAACGGTGGAACAGGGGACGATACCCTAGATGGTGGTACGGGGAATGATACTGTGCATGGGGGAAGTGGAAACAATGTTTACCTATTTGGTAAAGGAGATGGACAAGACACCATCAACCTCAACTATTCCTACTATGACACTACAGTAGGTAAACTGAACACATTGAAATTCAAAGCAGGTGTCTTACCTTCAGAAGTAATAGTCAGTCAGGTATATGACAACTATTTGGGCTATCAAGCATTGCAATTAAGCATTGCAGGAACAACCGACAGTGTGACAGTGATTGGTTTCTTCTATGGCTATGACCCTAATAGTCCTTACAACCCGCTACAACAAATCACATTTGATGATGGAACAGTCTGGAATTTAGACACCCTAGTAGCAAAATCTTTAACAACTACCGATGGTGATGACTCAATTGTAGGCACAAATGCCAGTGAAACCTTAGCAGGTGGTTTAGGGAATGACGGTATTAGTGGTGCTGGGGGAAATGATATCCTGACTGGAAATGAAGGAAATGACTACTTAGATGGAGGAGAAGGAAATGATATCCTCAGTGGAGATGAAGGAAATGACACTCTCATCGGCGGTGGAGGAAATGATATCCTCAACAGCGGAATAGGAAATGACCACTTAGATGGAGGAACAGGGGACGATACCCTAGATGGTGGTACGGGGAATGATACTGTGCATGGGGGAAGTGGAAACAATGTTTACCTATTTGGTAAAGGAGATGGACAAGACACCATCAACCTCAACCATTCCTACTATGACACTACAGTAGGTAAACTGAACACATTGAAATTCAAAGCAGGTGTCTTACCTTCAGAAGTAATAGTCAGTCAGGTATATGACAACTATTGGGGCTATCAAGCATTGCAATTAAGCATTGCAGGAACAACCGACAGTGTGACAGTGATTGGTTTCTTCTATGGCTATGACCCTAATAGTCCTTATAACCCGCTACAACAAGTCACATTTGATGATGGAACAGTCTGGAATTTGGACACCCTAGTAGCAAAAGCCTCTGTACCGGGAATATTAGCTTTTAGCAGTGCAACCTACAGCGTTAATGAAGATGGAACACCTATAACTGCTATTACCGTGACTCGTACCGAGGGAAGTTATGGCGCTGCTAGTGTGATATTAACCTCAACAGATGGGACGGCAAATGCGGTCATTGATTATACTAACACCCCAATCACGGTTAACTTTGCTGATGGAGAAATTACTAAAACTGTCAATATTCCCATCGTTAATGACAACCTAATAGAAGGTAATGAAACAGTTAACTTAACCCTAACTAACCCCACTAATGGGGCAACAATAGGAACGCAAAATACAGCGACTTTGACTATAGTAGATAATGATACTTCTCCAGGAGAATTAATTTCTGAAAACCTGCCCATTGCCAGTTATACAGCTAGTAGTTCTTGGACTTCAGAAGGAGCATTACCAGATAAGGCATTTGATGGTAGTGCATTAACATCGTGGAACTCTGGAAACTATGCTAGTCAATGGATTGAAGTTGATCTTGGTCAGGAATATCATCTGTATTCAATTCAACTTTTGATTGCTCAACTGCCTGGAGGGTCTACTACCCATGAAGTTTGGGTTTCTAATCAATCCATTAGCAACTCTTATACAGGAGCAACATTAGCTAAAACTTTCCAAGGTTTTACTGTCAGTGGGGATTGGTTAGAAAGTGATTTTAGTAATTCGACAAAAGGGCGTTATGTTCAGGTAAAAACTGTCGAATCACCATCTTGGATTGCTTGGCTAGAAATACAAATCTTGGGAGAACCATTAATATCTGCATCCTCAGTTTTAGCTTTTAGTCAGCCGACATTTAGTGTTAATGAAGATGGCACAACTATCCAACAGGTAACTGTTAGCAGAACAGGGGGAAGCAGTGGGGCTGTTGCAGCGACGATTAACTTAACAAATGGAACTGCAACAGCAGTATCAGACTATAATAATACTTCAATAACTGTTACATTTGCCGATGGAGAAATCAGTAAAACAGTTACTATTCCCATTATTAACGATACTCAATTTGAATCAGATGAAACCATTAACCTCACCTTAACAAATCCCCAAGGTGGCGCAACTTTAGGAAATCAGACAACAGCCACATTAACCGTCATTAATGATGATTTACCCCAACCGGGTTTAATTAGCTTAAATAATAGCATTTATACCGTTAATGAAAATGGAACAGCGAGTATTACTTTAACGCGCACAGGGGGAAGTGATGGGATAGTTAGCGTTATTTTAACCCCCTCTGATGGGACTGCTACCGGCGGTAATGATTACGATAATTCACCAACTACAGTTACTTTTGCCAATGGTGAAACCAGTACAACCGTCACCATTCCGATTATTGATGACAATGTTTACGAACCTACAGAAACCGTTAACTTAACTTTATCCAACCCCACAGGTGGTGCAACATTAGGAACGCAGCAAACAGCTATCCTGAATATTGTTGATAATGATGCTGTACCAGGAACGATTCAATTTAGTAATGCTGACTATTCCGTTAATGAAAATGGTACACTTGTCACCGCAGTTACTTTAACTCGTAGCAATGGAAGTGATGGCGCGGTTAGTGTCAGAATCAATCTAACCAATGGAACAGCAACTGCACCATCTGACTACAATAACACCGCAATTACCGTCAACTTTGCTAATGGGGAAACCAGTAAAACCGTCACCATCCCCATCGTTAACGATAGCCAATTTGAAACAGACGAAACCATCAATCTCAGTCTGTCTAATCCCCAAGGTGGCGCAACATTAGGAACCCAAACTACAGCAGTTTTAACCATTTTAGAATCAATTACTCCTACTGTAGAAATTGCCAATTCTCAAACTGAATTTTCAGGAACTCAGGGGCAAAATAATTGGTATTATGGTTATTATGATGGACCGTTTAACAGTTCTGACTTCCAACAAATGAATCAATTTAGTTCATCAACTTGGTACCTCCAAAATGGAACTTATTGGACTCAATTATGGGCAACAGGGGGTCATCCAAATGGACAAATAACAAGCGGGGGGAGACTGCCTGTTCAACAGTGGGCGGTACGTCGTTGGGTAAGTGAAATTGATGGTGTAGTTGATATTTCAGGAAGCGTTCTTGGAGGTAGTACCATCGGCAGAATTTTTGTTAATGGCGTAGAACTTTTATCACAAAATATAAGCGGACAAACCGCTAATTATAATCTCCGAGTTGCTGTTCAAAAAGGGACATTCGTTGATTTTGCGATTGATCCAAAAGATAATAATGACTTATCAGATTCCACTCTATTTACGGCCAAAATAATCGGTAATGTTGTTCCTCAACATGGTGTTCTAAATTTGAGTAATGCCCAATTTATTGTTAATGAATATGGCACAGCAAGCATTACCCTAACTCGGACGAATGGAAGTGACGGGGAAGTTAGCGTTATTCTAACGCCTAGTAACGGAAGTGCAGTCGCAGGAGACGATTACACTAATACACTTATAACTGTCACCTTTGCTGACGGACAAACCAGTAAAACTGTTACTATTCCTATCGTTAGCGATAATGAATTTGAGTTCTATGAAACTGTCAACTTAACTTTAACTAATCCTACGGGTGGAGCAACATTAGGTAATCAAAGCACCGGCAAACTTATTATTTCTCCTGATTTTACTCTTAATGGAGTCGCTAAACAAACCCTGGACATTAATAATACTAACCCAGTTTTACGCCTTACAGATGGTTTGTGGCAAAGCGGTAGTGCATTCTTGACTAATCGTATCTCTTTAGAGAATAACGCATCTTTTAGCACTGCCTTCCAGTTTCAAATTTCTAATCCTCAAGGAATTGCTGATAATGACGGACAAGGAGCCGATGGTTTAGTATTTGTTGTACAAACAGTGGCTAATAATACTGGTGGTAGAGGTGGAGGAATTGGTTACTCTGGAATTAATCCCAGTCTAGGGATTGAATTTGATACTTATAAAAATGGTTCAATTGATGATGATAGTGGCAATCATGTAGGAATTAATATTAATGGTAATATTGATTCTGTGGTACTTCAGCCTATTCCGACCCGATTGAATAATGGCAATATCTGGACGGCGTGGGTCGATTATAATGGAGTTGATAGTTTATTAGAAGTACGTCTTGCCTCAACAAATCAGCGTCCAGATAATCCCTTGTTATCCTATAGCGTTGATCTTATTTCTGTTTTACAAACTCCTAATGCCTACATTGGGTTTACTTCTGGAACGGGTGCAGCGAGTGGGTATCATGACGTTTTAAGCTGGGATTTTAATACCACTTATAACCCTATTTCATCTGGAAAAATTGCTTTTAGTTCTCCTACTTATAGTTTCAACGAAAATGGCAACATTGTTGCGGCGGTAACAATTAATCGAACTGGAGGAAGCTTCGGGGAAGTTAGCGTTATTCTAACCCCTAGTAATGGAAGTGCGATCGCACCTAGTGACTATACCAACACACCCATTACTGTCACCTTTGCTAACGGGGAAACCAGTAAAACTGTTACTATTCCTATTGTTGATGACAGTATTTATGAACCGACAGAAACCGTCAACTTAACCCTATCTAACCCAACGGGTGGCGCAACTTTAGGAACCCAACAAACCGCCATCCTGACGATTATTGATAATGACGCAATACCAGGGGTCATTCAGTTTAGTAATGGGACTTACTCCATCAATGAGAATGGAACCCCCGTTACCGCAGTCACCCTCATGCGGACTAATGGAAGTGATGGCGCGGTTAGTGTCACAATCAATCTAACAAATGGAACAGCAACTGCACCATCTGACTACAATAACACCCCAATTACCGTCAACTTTGCCAACGGTGAAACCAGTAAAACCGTCACCATTCCCATCGTTAACGATACTCAATTTGAACCCAATGAAACCGTCAACTTAACCCTATCTAACCCAACGGGTGGCGTAACATTAGGAACCCAGACGACAGCAGTTTTAACCATCATTAACGATGACTTACCGCAACGGGGAATCATTAACCTCAATAGCAGTAACTACACCGTTAACGAAAACGGAACCGCCAATATCACCTTAACTCGGACTAATGGAAGTGACGGGGAAGTTAGTGTTATTCTAACCCCTAGTAATGGCAGTGCGATCGCAGGAGAAGATTACACTAATACACCCATCACTGTCACCTTTGCTAATGGAGAAACCAGTAAAACTGTTACTATTCCTATCAATAATGACAGTATTTATGAACCGACAGAAACCGTAAACTTAACCCTTTCCAATCCCACAGGTGGCGCAACATTAGGAACCCAACAAACCGCCATCTTGACGATTATTGATAATGACGCAGTACCAGGAGTTATTCAATTTAGCAATGGGACTTACTCCATCAATGAGAATGGAACCCCCGTTACCGCAGTTACCCTCACGCGGACTAATGGAAGTGATGGCGCAGTTAGTATCATAGTTAACCTAACAAATGGAACAGCAACAGCAGGAAGTGATTATAACAACACCCCCATCACCGTCAACTTCGCCAATGGGGAAACCAGTAAAACCGTCACCATCCCCATCATTGATGACAGTATCTTTGAAGCAACAGAAACCCTCAATCTCAGTCTGTCTAATCCCACCAATGGCGTAACAATCGGATCACAAAACAGCGCAATTGTCAATATTATCGACAACGACTTTAAACCCACCTTAACCGTTACTATTAGTGGGGAACAAGTCACCGAAGGTAACACCATTCAGGGAACAGTCACACGAAATACCGACACCACAGACCCCTTAACAGTAACCCTCGTTAGCAGCGACAACACCCAACTAACCGTCCCGACGACAATAACCATTCCCGCGGGGTCAAATTCAGTTAACTTTAACCTGAATGCAGTTGATGATACCTTAATAGAACTAGCAAAAAACTACACCATTATCGCTACAGCGCAAGGATTTGTTAGTGGTTCAGATACCCTAGCAATTATTGATAATGATGCAGTCACCTTAACCCTCGATATTTCCCTCCCTTCTCAAGGGGGGTTAGGGGGGATCTACGAAAATGGGGGTAAAGCAACAGCAACAGTCACCCGTAATCTCGTTACCGATACACCATTACAGGTACAACTATCCAGCAGTAATACCGCAGCAGCAACCGTCCCTGCTACTGTCATTATTCCCGCCAATCAAGCATCAGCTACCTTTGAGATTCAAGCAATTGATAATACAATTCTTGATGGAACAAAATCTGTCACGATTACCGCCAAACCTACCTACACAGCAACCAATACCGCCTTACCAACCGGAAATGCAACAGCCAATATTAACATCATCGACAACGAAAGTCCCAGTTTAAAAGTCGTCATTGACAAAGATGTCATCTCAGAAACGGGAACCGCAACAGCAACTATTACCCGTAATACTAATACCAGCAGCAACTTAATTGTTACCCTCAATTCCAGCGATACCACTGAAGCAATCGTCCCCAACACAGTAACAATTGCTGCGGGACAAACTTCAGCCACTTTCACTATTACCGGAATCAGTGACGGAATCAACGACGGGAGTCAAACAGTAACAATTACCGCTTCAGCCACAGGATTAAATAGTGGGAGTGATAGCTTAGAAATCACGGATATCAATGTTCCTGATTTAGTCCTCACTCAATTACAAGGAATCTCCCCAACTTATACAACTAAGCAGTCTCAATTTACCTACACAGTTACTAATAACGGGATTATCGCCGCGACAGGAAGTTGGAAAGACCGAGTTTATTTATCAACCGATAATAAGTTAGACACGAATGACAACTTATTAGGAGAATTTGGCTTAGGAAGTACAGAAAATCCAGCCAATTTATTACCCGGAACATCCTACAATCGCACAGTCACTTACTTTGCTCCCCGTAATCCCGGACAATATTACCTCATTGGGGTGACAGATAACGGAAATACCGTTAATGAAGGCTTAACAATTGGGGAAAGCAATAATACAACGATTACCCCAGTAACAGTAACACCTGCTTATCGTGGTACGGTTTATTCTGACACAGAAACTGCCATCGCCGGTAATCCCGTCACTCTCCGGGGACAAGCATTAAGTAATAGTGATAATTCTCCTGTAGCGTTTGAATTTGTCAAAGTTCGGGTAGAGAATAAGGGAAATATCCGAGAGTTTGATGCGTTTACCGATGGAAATGGTAATTTTGTCCGTCAATTTACTCCCTTATCTGGAGAAGCGGGGACGTATAATATCAATGCTTATTTTCCTGGGTTTGCAAGTGAAGATAGCACCCCAGAAGATAGTTTTACTCTCTTAGGAATGCGGTTTGAACAAAATGACCAATTCTTAACGCAGGTTTCCCAACGGATTACCGAAGGAACCACCTTTAATGGGTCAGTTAAACTACAAAACCTGAGTAATCTAGGATTATCGGGATTAACTGCTACTGTCAATGGTGCGCCAAGTGATTGGACAGTTAATGTCACCCCAGAGAAAACAAGTTTAGGGGGTAATGAAGAAATCACCGTTAATTACAGTATCAATGTCCCCGATGATAAATGGAGTTATTACAACTTTGGTCTGGGATTAAGTACCACTGAAGGCGTTACCGCGAATCTACCAATACGAGTAGATGTGGCCCGACTGTTACCCCGTTTAGTTGCGGATACTAGCAGTTTACAAGCTTCGATGTTGCGGGGAGGTCAAACAATAGTCGAGTTTACGGTTAGTAATCAAGGGGAAATTGCGTCAGGAGAATTAAATATTCTGCTTCCTGATGCTTCTTGGTTAAAGTCCGCTTCTGCGGTTAAGCTACCTTCCTTGAATCCGGGTCAATCAACGAAAGTATCTTTACTGTTACAACCGTCAGCGACCCAAGAGTTAACAGTTTATAACGGAAATGTCGTTATTTCTGGGGATGAAGCCTCCTTAAGTTTACCGTTTAATTTCCGAGCGATTTCGGAAGCGAAGGGGAATCTTAATATCAATGTAGTGGATGAATTATTCTTCTTTGCGGAAGGTTCACCCAGGCTAGCAAATGCCACAATTACCTTATTAGATCCCTTTTCAGGAACAGTTATTTCCTCAGAAAAAGATGCCGATGGTATATTGTCTAAAACTGATTTAGCAGAAGGGTATTATAAACTGCGTATTACTGCGGATAATCATGATGCTTATGAGAAGAATATCTATATTAGTGCAGGAAAAACAGAAGATGTTCAGGCATTTTTGTCACGACAAACAGTTAAATATACTTGGACAGTAACGCCGACTGAAATTGAAGATCGATATACCATTACCATTGAATCAACCTTTGAAACCAACGTCCCAATTCCGACGGTAGTTATCGAACCTGCATCAATTGATTTAGCAGATTTACAAGCAGTTGGTCAAGTCATGCAAATTGACATGAAAGTTACTAATCATGGCTTAATTGCAGCGAATGACATTGCTTTAAATATAGGTGAGCATCCATTTTATAAGATTGAGCCTTTAATCAATGGGGTTGACATTTTAGCCGCTAAAAGTTCGATTAC
>JBJUHT010000063.1:0-25215 GCA_046070105.1 Dolichospermum sp. | reverse complement strand
ATACAGGGGTTTCCGCTCTTATGAGGTACATATTAAGCCCCCTCTCGAAGAGCGGGGAGGGGGTTGGGGGTGGGGTGACTTTGTACCTCATAACATCGGTAAGTGCTGTAAGATAATTCGCTTAATGCCTTCTTTGAGAACAGGAACGTTAAAATTAATCAGAAGACCTAAAGGGCAATTGGTCATTTTTAAATAAGAAATAACTTGCGCTTCATGAATAGGCGATAACTTTTCCACAGCCTTCAATTCAACAACCAGCGAATCACCAACTAAAAAATCTAATTCACCCTCACCTATCGGATGACCTTTATACTTGACAGCCACCAAATGTTTAGATTTATGAGGAATACCACGCAAACGAAACTCCATAGCCAACGCCTCATGATATACCCTCTCCAAAAAACCTGATCCCAACATCCGATGTACCTCAATAGCCGCCCCAATCACAGCATAAGCCTGCTTTTCTACCTCTTCACTAAACCTTCTCATTCTTCTGTCTTCTTCTCTTCTTGCCTCTTCCTTCGTGTCCTTCGCTTCTTCGTGGTTCATTTTTCTTATCTTTACTATTTGACAAATTATAATCAATTAACACTGATTATACACAAATGTTTGCCTTACATCTAGGTACAGCCGGAAAAATGCACTTTCCTGGTTTTAGCTATCAGGGAACTGAGTTTTTAATTAAACATAGAAAAATAGCTGGAGTTGGTATTGATACTCACGGTGTAGACTCTGGACAGGATACCAATTTTACTATAAATCGTTTGCTGTTAGAGCGATCGCTAATTGTCCTGGAAAATCTGACGAATTTAGATCAGTTACCACCTCAAGATATTACCTTAATCATTGGTATTCTGAGGTTAAGAGGAGGTTCTGGTTCTCCGGCTGCGGTAATGGCATTATTTTGAATTTTTATTTATTTTTTTAAGTTATTTTTTTATATTTTCTAGCATAACATCGGAAAATGTTTAAGGTTGATTAAATTTGTGACAGGTGAAGAATATCTAAAACTAGATATCTTCACTTCACTTTTTTAAACACAGCGGAGGTGATTGCTAAAGATTAGCAATACCGCTGGTTAGGTTTTCAAATACAGCAGTTTTCGAGAAGATGAGATACATATTTACCGGGAAAGATGCCCACCACAGGAGTTTGATTATTCCGGTTTGTACCCCATTGAAATCAAATATCCTGTAAATGAGAATTACTTAATCGCATTTTGCTATCATTCCGGTCAAGAGTAGAGACTTAGTTAATTGTACTACTACTCTTGCCATGATTCTAGATGTGAACTAGAGGTTGGAGACTTGGAATTATAGACTCTGACCACTAGTTTTAGATCTCACCATTAACCTGCATTTGATGAACTTGATCTGCTAACTCTTGACGCTGTTGAGGGTCTAACTTATCAATTGCCAACATTCCCATGAGAATAACCTCTTTCAAGGTTAAGCGAGTTGAATGTGCCTGTTTTTGCACAATCTCCTTAATGATGGGACTAACACCGATTGCTGTACTAGCTCTAGCCACGGAATAAAATGAAACATCAATAACTTCGCACATATCTTAGCACTTTTCGCGCAGTTATTCTACACCTCTAGAACTGATATGTTTTTGTTTTAATAGATGTTCATGAATCTAATCCAGATTATAAGTGGCAAATAGACCAAAATTCTGGAGATCTAACTTTTTGACGATGGCTATAACCGTTATATAGCAAGCATTTTCCAGATTCACTTCATCTTCTATACAAAATTATGTTTTTATGACTACACAAAAAACTTACATATTTATATGTAAACTAAAAAAAGGTATGAATATATATTAGTATATTTAAAATATTAGATGCTAAAACCTTTATAAATTAAAGCTTTTAGCGTTTTAAGGATTTATTGATTAATAAATATTTATACATAAAATTTAATTTATTAATTTTTATTAAAAAACAGCACAAACAACTCATAACTGTCATCTATCAAAAGTATGAGATTATAGTTTTGACTAAAATTTTAGTGGAAAACAACAGTGAAAAATGAACACACAAAAACAACGGAAAGGACTATTTAGTCAGGGTTTCAGACTCCTATTAACTAAATATGACAGTAATTGAACAATCATGTCAAAGATTTTAAAAAAGCGTTATGACATAAGGACTATATCAATCTTATTTATATTCGTCTGCTTTTAATTATAATTGCTTATATATGACTTGATTAATCACAATATTTAATAATATTCTCATACAGATATTACGCCTGTTTTCGCAAATGTGTAATTAATTTTACTCAGGTACTTACCAATTATCTAAATTTTTTTAATTAATATATAAAATCCAAAAACTGTAGCCAAAATATTTGGTAGCCACATTGCATAAATTGAGATATTTTCTGATATAATCAAAGCGTGAATAATCGCCTCAAATATTTTTATTAACCAGAGAATTACTAAAGTAATTGTCAAACTATTATATTTAATTCTTGGTTGTAAATTAATTCCTATAGATGCACCCAAGAAAGCCAATACAGCACAGGAAGATGGTAGGGTAAATCTTTTTTGAAAATTAACTTGTAATTTAATTAAATTCGGAATATTTCCGGCTTTTTTCGCAACTAACAATCGTTGATAAATTTGCAATATATTCATTTCTCTGTCATCTAATCTTTCCCTATCGAGTTGAAATTGCAAAGATATATGAGGAAGATCAAGAGGAATTTTATCAAATTTAATTCCCTGACCATAAGAACCATCTGGATTAATTATACTCTTGATACCGTCATAGAAATACCAATATTTTTCTCCTTGGTTCCATTCAGCAAATTTAGATTTTATAATTACCTTTAATCCTTGGGTATCTCTAATTAATAAGGTAACTTCTTTCATTTTTCCATTGCTAAATCTCTCCGCGTAAAAGAGGTATTTAAGATAATTATTTTCATCTGATATTTGTTCATAATTCCTGTTAGCTAATTCCTTATAAACAATGTCATTATTTTTAATATCCCATCTATTTATATTCATCGCTTTTTCTAAAGTAATAGCAGCTTGATAGTTAGAGACAGGAACAATAAATTCATTAACAATAAATAGGGTTAATGAGAGAATAAGACTGAGATTAATAGCTGGATATATTAACTTATATAAACTTATTCCACAACTTTGTAAAGCAATAATTTCCCTGGTACTTGATAATTTATCATAAACGAATATTGTGGTCATTAAAATAGCAATTGGTACAGCAAAAACAATAAATTCAGGTAGTTTAAGAATGTGTAAATATATTAAAGTACCCAAAGATATTTGTTCCGTCAGGAGAAAACTAAATTGCTCGAATGATATACCAATTGATTCCGCAACAACAGTAACAATAACGATGGTAAATAGTAAAATCGGGATGATTTCTGAGATTAAATAGCGCTCTAATAATGATATGTGAGGAAAAATATTTATTTTTTTCATTTATCATTTTGCAGGTTATGTAGTTACAGCGTTTGACAATATTTTGATATACAGATATTAGTGATAAAAATTTTGTGGTGCGCTTATTAATCTTATTTTTGTTTTTCGCAAACTTGGTTGAAGTTATTTTTAGAAATGTTGGGTTTCACTTTGTTCAACCCAACCTACTGGTTTTACTAATTATTAGTTTAAAAGCCCCTCTCCGTGTCGGAGAGGGGTTGGGGTGAGGTCAGATTATTTTAATAATATCCAATATCTATCATTTTGAAAAATTCCTGGACTACTTCATCAGGATTGTTATAACATCTTTGGGCATCAAATCTTTCTACTACTTTGATACCATTTTTTTTGAAAATGCGTTCTCTTTCTTGTTCTTCTACTCTGCGTTCTGCGGTGTGAAAGGGTCCATCAACTTCTAAAATTCCCCATTTACCGTTATAACAAATCAGAAAATCAGCTTCTTTATTTTCTCTACCTTTGGGTGTGGTAAGTCGTGCTAAGGAGTTGGGGACAAATAAAACTCCAGTTCTGTCTAATGCTTCAGCAATTTTGATTTCTGTTTTTGAGCGAAAGCGTAGGTTTTCCCAAGTGTGAATTGTTGAGTCTGAATAAAATTGAACTCCTTGATTATTAATATTATCATTTTGGGAAATTTTGCTTAAAATTAAATCTGTATTTTCTATAATCTTTTTATATAAACTGGCAAATTCTCCAGGCTCAAAATTACCATTGATAGGTCGTCTTTCTGTCATTATCCCATCAAGATATACATATTCACAAATTACGCCATCTAAGTTTGTTGAACTGTTAAGTAGCCAATCTTTTATACAAGCACTTGTTAAAGTTACATTGTAAAAATTTGTACCAATTACTTGGGATTTTTCTAAATTAGCCGCACTCAGGTTAGCCCCTCTCAGGTTAGCCTTACTGAGGTTAGCCTTACTCAGATTAGCCTTACTCAGATTAGCCCAAATCAGGATAGCCTTACTCAATTCAGCCCCATACAGGTTAGCCCCATACAGGTTAGCATAACTCAGGTCGGTCGCTCTTAGGTCAATATAATTAAAGTTAGGTATTATACCTGAATTTTCATCTCTCCACTTATTCCAAACCCCTACCCCTTGCTTCAGTAGTGCTAAATGCTCTGGATTTGCCATAATCTCGTGTTTATACCTAAAATTGCTAATATTCTGATTTTAACCTAATTTCATGAAACTGAGAAAGTATTAAAAGAGCGATCGCTTTGTTTTCACAAAAATGCGATCGCCACAAATATCCATCAAGTTTTTGAAAGTGAAAATATAGCCAAAATGTTAACTTAGATCAAAAGATTCTTACTTAAGATTTACCATGCTTAAAGATTTAATAGCATTTCTTTCACTTAACAAAAACACAAGATATTGATTCAGACTAACTCCTTCTTTCTCTGCATTTTCTGTTAATCTCTCATGCAATGATCGAGGTATTCGTAGTAAAACCTTACCACTGTATTGAACTTGAGTTGAAGGTAAGGGAATTTCATCCCCATATTCATAGGCTGTTTCTATCCATAAACTACGTGCTTCCTCAATATTAAATAACGTTTCATCTGTTGTTTCTCCCTGAGTCATACATCCCGGAAGGTCTTTAATTTCTGCTACATATCCCCCATCAGGATCAGGGTAAAGTGTAACTGGATATTTCAAATTCAAGTAAAATTCCAGTGACTCACGTTCAGTTTTATTTTTCTTAGACATACTACTCCTCTAATCTGAGCAGTTTTACAATCTGCTTAATATAAATTCCTTTTACTTTTTGCCCCTCTTTTTTGGGTACAATTTGTATCCGTCCATCCTCATGGCGGAAAGTGTGATGACTTCCTTTAGATCGAACTTCTTCAAAACCAAATGCTGTTAATATACGTCTTACGTCTTCAAATCTTACTTCAACAGGTTGAGAGAGAAATAACTGAATTAGTTTGTCTAACTGACTCATAAATTAATTTCCTTTTTATTTTCATATTTTGTTTACCTCTCTGTTTATTTTGCTTATAAATATGATATCATATATAGTATCAATGTCAATTTTTAAAAAAAACCATCTTCGGTGATGGTAACTGAATATTTTTCACCATTCACAAATTGTTCTCGAATTTGATGATTCTAAATTGGGGTAATCTCCCTCTGGTTGCTTTCATGCACATAAAAACAATCACAGGGAAATTACCTCCAGATATTTTAAGTTGAGATGAGTTGAGATATTCTGAGAAAAGTTAATATTTCTTAACTCATTACTCAGCAGTTACCAATTCAGTGCTACCTTTTGTCCGTTTTCGGGTTAAGGTGTTGTAAACCATAATCCCAATGGCTTTAATCAAATTACCTTCCAATTCTTGGAACATCTTCATGTTCACACCAAAGGCGGCATTTGCTTCTTCTACAATGCGATCGCCTGTGGTATCATCAATGGGCATAGCATCCAAATTTCGCCGATATTCCGCTTTAAATGCCTTTTCGTCGCTAATATCTGCAAATTCATAAAAGGCTGTCCCTTCCCCTTCACCCAATTTCATCGCAGTTTGAGCAATACCTTTGAGAATTTGTCCCCCCGATAAATCACCTAGATAACGGGTATAGGAATGAGCAATTAATAATTCTGGTTCGGTAGCAGAAATTTCCCGAATACGCTTGACATAGGCCGCACCCGCAGGGGATAATTTAATTTGTTCCCGCCAAAGTTTGCCATAGTAGTAGGTTAAATCCTGTTCTAAGGTGTGCTTACGGTTAAGTTGGGGAAAGTAAATTTTACTCAACACTGGGTGATGTTTGTGTTTTTCCATCTCTTCTTCCATGGCTGAGTAAATAAAGTAAAAGTTAGCAACCAACTTGCGGTAGGAGTTTTTTTCCACAACTCCTTTCAAAAAACACTTGACAAAACCCACATTTTCTGCTATGGTATGTGATTTCTTTGTCCCTACACGTAATTTGCTTGCTAAATTGCTGCTCATATTAAAATTCTCAACTGTAAAAAAATTCAATTCTGGAGTTTTTTGAACACATTGGTTAAAAAACCCCATTAAAAGGTTAGATTAGAACTATTTTATGAAAATTTATATTAAAAATTATTAAGCAAAAAAACGATATCCGGTTTCACCAGGGTCGAGAATAATCGAAAAAAGTGCTATTCTCCTATGTAATTATCTGGGGTTCTTAAACTTATGGTTTCATCAATGGTTCAGACTCAAGGCTGTATTTCTGAATTGGTGACAAAGGTGGAAAATAGTTGGATGTTAAATTCCATACCATTACCAACTAATGCTTTATTCGGTACAGACGGTATTCGTGGTCAGGTGGGAGAATTGCTAAACGCACCTTTAGCTTTACAAGTAGGTTTTTGGGCAGGTATGGTTTTAAGTGGTCATGCTACCTGTCCAGGACCAATTATTCTAGGACAAGACTCTCGCAACTCCAGTGATATGTTAGCCATGGCCTTGAGTGCTGGCTTAACCGCAGCAGGGTTAGAAGTGTGGTATTTGGGATTATGTCCTACCCCTTGCGTAGCTTATCTGGCCAGCACCACTAACGCCATTGGTGGAATCATGATTTCCGCCAGCCACAATCCACCAGAAGACAATGGAATTAAAATATTTAATGCAGATGGTGGTAAGTTACCCCAAGCCCTACAAATGGAAATTGAGGCGGGATTACGTGGTAAATTATCTTTAGAGAATAAAAATAATTGCGGTAAACATTATTACCGTGCGGAGTTAATCAAGGATTATAGTCAAGCTATACAAGCACCTTTACAGTCTGGACTAAATCTGCAAGGGATGAAGATTGTTTTAGATTTAGCTTGGGGGGCGGCGGTAGGTTTAGCACCAGCGGTATTTAGGTCAATGGGTGCGGAGGTAATTTGTTTACATAATGAAGCAAATGGCGATCGCATCAATGTTAATTGTGGTTCTACTCACCTAGATATTCTCCAAGCCGCTGTTAAAGCCCATCAAGCGGATTTAGGCTTTGCTTTTGATGGCGATGCAGATCGGGTTTTAGCTGTGGATAATACGGGCAGATCAGTGAATGGTGATTATATTCTTTACCTTTGGGGTCGTCATTTACAACAAAAGCAACAACTACCAGATAACCTGATCATTTCCACAGTCATGGCCAATTTGGGCTTTGAAAGAGCTTGGCAACAAGTAGGGGGTAAATTAATTCGTACCGCAGTAGGTGATCAATACGTTCAAGCGGAAATGCGGAAAACTGGAGGAATGTTAGGAGGAGAACAGTCAGGTCACATTGTTTGTAGTCATTATGCTATGACTGGAGATGGCTTATTAACAGCGCTACATATTGCAGCGGTAGTGAAAGAAGCGAATAAGTCCTTAGCAGAAATGGTAGATCAAAGTTTCCAAACCTATCCCCAAATATTACGAAATGTGCGAGTATTAGATCGTGAACGGCGACTAGGATGGGAAAATTGTCAACCCATACAACAAGCGATCGCAAAAGCCGAAGCCGCTATGGGTGATAATGGTAGAGTCCTCGTCCGTGCTTCTGGAACCGAACCCGTAATTAGAGTCATGGTAGAAGCCGCTAATGCTGAACTTGTTAACCATTGGACAAATGAATTAGTTTCTCAAGTCCAACAACACCTGGCTTAAAAGTTCAGAAACAACAAACTTAAAATTTTGTTACAAACTACAACATACCGATAGGATAATCGGTCTTTTGTGTTATACTGTCACGGTATAATTTATATATCTTTTGAGAACACAGGGAATCCTCTATGACTCTTCGTCTTGGTGATACAGTACCTAACTTTACTCAAGCCTCTACCCATGGGGAAATTGACTTTTATACCTGGGCTGGTGATAGCTGGGTAGTGCTATTTTCTCATCCTGCTGATTTTACACCAGTTTGCACCACCGAACTGGGAACTGTTGCCAAACTCAAACCAGAATTTGACAAACGCAATGTGAAAGCGATCGCTCTGAGCGTTGATGATGTAGAATCTCACAAGGGTTGGGTGGGAGATATTGAAGAAACCCAAAGCACCACCCTGAATTACCCAATTTTGGCAGACCCAGATCGTAAAGTTTCCGAACTTTATGATATGATTCACCCTAACGCAGCGGCTACTGTTACAGTCCGTTCTGTGTTTGTCATTGATAACAATAAAAAACTCCGTCTTTCTTTTACCTATCCTCCCAGCACGGGACGCAATTTTGATGAAATTTTGCGCGTCATTGATTCTTTGCAATTAACTGATAATTACAGTGTTGCTACTCCCGCAGACTGGAAAGACGGTGAAGATGTGGTGATTGTACCATCTTTGAAAGATCCTCAAGTCCTCAAGGAAAAGTTTCCCAAAGGCTATCAAGAAATTAAACCTTATTTGCGGATGACTCCTCAACCTAACAAGTAAGTTTTCATAACAGCAAATATTCTTTCTATTGTCGGGTGGGTTAGTAACAATGTAACCCACCGTTACTTAGAAGATTCATTAAAATATTGGCAGCCTTCCTTTAGCGAACTGCTTACTATAGGTATCACAATTTAATCAGAACTAGCGAACTGACAAGTCACGAAGAGCGCTATCGCAATATTAGATCACGGTTGTGTTTTGTTGCAACCATGCTAGGAATGCGTCACGGTTGAGTTTATTTGATGCGAGATCCAAAACTATATACTCTTGTTCATCTATAGAGGCGTTAATTTCTACACCATTTAATACCAGGAAAGTCTCCATTGCTGCATGACCTGTACGTTTGTTTCCGTCCACAAATGGATGATTCATGATCATGGAAAATGCTAATATGGCTGCTTTCTCTAGCAAGGTTGGATATAGGTCTTCTTTGTCAAATGTCATTCGGGGCTGGGCGATAGCTGACTCTAACAAGCCTAAATCCCGGATACCCGATATTCCACCAGATTGCTTAATAATTCTGCGATGTAGTTCTAATACTTCAATTAAGGTCAAATAACGCATTAGGCTAAACGCTTATATAATTCGGCATTTTTATTTAGTACATAATCGGCTGCATTAATAAATTCAGTTGTTTGCGAATTTAGCCAATTCTCAAAGCTGGACTTTAAGAGGATTTCCAGGGGAATTTGATGAGCTTTTGCTAAATCCTCTAACTTTTGGAATTGGCTATCTGAAAGGTCAATGGTAATAGAAGTCATAGCGATCATTTTTTAGCGAGTTTCTAAAGTAAAGTTTAACATTCACATCAATTTATCATAACTTTGCTGTTCTCAAAGATGTTTAATGGTGAATTTATAAGGTGCGTTATATTTCATTAACACACCCTACAGGAGCGGCGAAGTGCTTGCAGCAGCGCAACGCTTACGCACTATAGGTATCGCAATTTAATCAGAAGTAGCGAACTGACAAGTCACGAAGAGCGCGATCGCTCGCAGTAGAAATCGCATTACATCATAAAAATTCATTAAATAGATTATCAAATGGTTCTGTGTTTTTCCAGCGATAGGTGTTAAAATCTCGATAATCAACTGATAAAATTCGCCCATGACCTAATTCTTCTGCCAAGATAACGAGAGAAGCATCAGCTAAATCCATCGGTAAATCTTTGTATTTTTCCATCAGTTCTTCAATACGCTGGCAATGATGTTGTTTCAGATCAAAGATTTGTAGTTTTCCTGTAGAAATTTTGTTAATAAAGATTTTTGGAGCATCTATTCCTACTCTTTTTTGTAATACAGCACTTACCGATGTTATGAGGTACAAAGTCACCCCACCCCCAACCCCCTCCCCGCTCTTCGAGAGGGGGCTTAATATGTACCTCATAAGAGCGGAAACCCCTGTAAATAGCAAGTTTCTGTAACGACGCACCATATTGTAATAAATTGCTGATTAGCTAAGTATCGCATTTTCATCAGAAATAGCGATCGCACGTAAAGATAGCAAAAAGGAAAAACCTCAAGGATATTGCAATGATTAGCACTCGTAGGGTGTGTTAGCAACAGCGTAATACACGTAAAACCAGTAAATCATCATACATAAGGTGCGTTAACGGAGTGTAACTCACCCTACAAGATCAGAGATTACACTCTTACATACACATCTGCTACCCCTATACCCTTTGAAACAACACCAGGTGCTATATTACCCACCATTCCCATCTTAGCTTTAATGTAACTATGGAAACAATCGAGGAATAGAATGGCGTTAAAAACCATTAGCAATCCTGATGTAACAGTTTCGACATATAGACAAGTAGGTTAACACAATAAAACCAATTCACTCTTGCAAGAGTGCTATAAGGACAATTTTTAACGCCAACCTACTTATTGTTATCAACCATTTTAATTTGTAGGTTGGGTTGAGGTACGTTCACGAAGTGTGGCGAAGCCATAACCCAACACAGTCTATAAGTATATGACATTTAATGTTGGGGTTTGACTGCGTTCTCCCCAACCTGCGGAACTGCTGTTCCCTATTCCCTCGCCAAAGGTACAAGATATAGGTAAGATAAATTAGTTGCTATTTACCAAATCTCTGGGAGTTAGTTCTATGTTGAGTTTAAAAATCGCTGTTTATATCGTTGTCGGCTTGTTCTTGACTATTTTCATCTTCGGGTTTTTGTCCAATGACCCTGCCCGTAACCCCGGTCGTCAAGACTCAGAATAAATATACAACAAATCACTCCTAATGGCCGGAGGGTAGAAACAGGCTAATATGTAATTCAACCTTCCGGCTATTTTTTGCTTTTTGATCAGCTTAATTGCCTCAAAATATGTTTCATCCAATAATTCCACCTCAGCCACCGCCAAATCTTGAAGCGTCAAAACCAGTTTATTATCTTTCTTCTAATACGGTAATAAAGGTAAATAATACTACACAAAAACCGATTATTGATCATCAAAATCACGAACACAAATATGAATCACCTATAGCTCAACCAGAAAACTCAGATCGGGAATTTTCCGTAATTCCAGGTCAAAATGATACAATAGCCAGAGAGCAGGTTTTAAAAGAAACATCAGCACCACCAGCCCAAAAAATTGACAGAAATTTACAAGAATCAGCCGAAAAAGTCCATATATTTGTTGGTGAAAAAACACCATCATTACCAGTACAAAATCTGATTGAATTTAAACTACGTCATCCTCAAGATCAGTCAAAACCTAGTAATTTAGAAGTTCCCCCCTTACCGCAAATTTCAGAAACGGAAAAAATATCACCGCAAAAAACAAGAATTGTGGAGGTAATTGCCGATCGCCAGGAGTATGATCAAGAAAGGCGAATTGTTACCGCTGAAGGTAATGTAGTAGTCAGATTCGATAGTGCAGTCATTGATGCTGATATTATACGTATAAATTTGGATAATTTAATAGCCGTGGGGGAGGGTAATGTCGCTTTAACCAGGGGTAATCAGATATTCCAAGGACAACGTTTTACTTATAATTTTATTCAAGATAGTGGTGATCTAGAAAACGGTAAAGGTGAACTTTATATCCCTACCACAGCAACGGATTTTGCTTTTTCCCCAAGTCTCCCTACAGATATTACCGCTGGTGGTGTACCTAGTCGCCCTTTGAGTTATCGGCTACGTGCTAATCAACCCCTCACTGGTGTTAATAGTCCCGGAGGGATAGAATTTGGTGCTAGTGGTCAATCAGACGCGCGAAATGTTTCTGTACCTAAATCTGGTGGTGTCCTCAAGCGGTTACGATTTGAAGCCCAATATATTGAATTTTATCCCCGTGGTTTTCAAGCTCAAGGTGTGAGAATTACTAATGACCCCTTTTCACCCCCGGAATTGGAAATCAGGGCGGCTAAGGTGATTGTGACGCGAGAAGCACCTTTAATAGATAGGGTTACTACCCAGGGTCAACGGTTAGTTTTTGATCAAAAAGTCGTTCTTCCTATTCCTGTGAATAGTCGCAAAATAGACCGTCGGCCACGACAGCTAAATCCTACAATCGTTTCTGTGGGCTTTGATAATGGTAAACGCGGTGGTTTGTTTATAGAACGCGCTTTTGAACCAATTAATAATGATCAGACTCGTTGGACTATTACACCCCAGTTTTATGTACAAAGGGCTGTAGAAAATGGTGGTAATGTGGCCAATTTATTTGGTGTAAATACTAAACTGAATGCTGTTTTAAGTCCTCAAACTGTTGTGGAGGGTACGGGAGAGTTAACTAGTTTTGATTTCGATCAGGTGGAAGATACTTTGCGCGGGAGTTTGCGATTACGCCAAAGTTTGGGTAATGTTAATCCTTATACATTAAATTTAGAATCTAGTTACCGCGATCGCCTTTATAATGGTAGTCTTGGGTATCAAACCGTACAAATTAGTGTTGGTGGAATCATCACTTCTCCGATCCTTCCTTTAGGAAAAAGCGGTATAAATCTTAGTTATCAGGGTGGCGCACAGTACATAAATTCTAACACAGACCGTCAGAATTTACTGTCACCAATACGCAAAAATGATCGCATTTCTTTAAGTCGTTTCCAGGGTAGTGTCAGCTTGAGTAATGGTATCAAATTGTGGGAGGGGAAACCATTACCAGCTACAGCTAAGGAGGGATTAAAATATACATCTAATCATGTAGTACCGTATTTACAGGCGATCGCTGGTATCACAGGAACTACTAGTTATTATAGTAGCGGTGATCACCAAAGCACTGTCACTGGTACTGTTGGTCTAACTGGACAAATTGGCCATTTTTCCCGCCCTTTTTTAGATTATACTGGTTTTAATATCAGTTATTCCCAAGGCACTAATAGCGGTTTATCACCCTTTCTTTTTGACCGTTCAGTTGATAACAAAGTTCTCAGTGCTGGTATTTCTCAGCAAGTTTATGGACCTATTCGCTTAGGTTTACAAACATCCATTAACCTAGATACATCAAAAGAAATCAGCACCGATTATACATTAGAATATAGCCGTCGAACTCATGGTATCACCCTTCGTTATAACCCAGTGCTGCAATTAGGTGGTTTTAGTATCCGTATTAGTGATTTTAATTGGACAGGTGGTACAGATCCATTTACTAATGGACAGGTTAAACCAGTAGTTGGTGGTGTAGTCCGTGAGGAAAATTAGACTTGAGGTGAATTATAATCTGGAATTAAACCACCTTTTTCGGTAATTTTTTTTGCTGCATCTAAAAGATACTCATAATAGGTGTGAGCAATAATAGATAACTGCTTACCAGCGGGATAAACAATATACCAATCCCGTTTAATTGGAAAATTTTGCACATCTAAAATGCTAAATTCCGCAGCATCACCTAACAATGTATGACGGGATAATACAGAAATACCTAAGCCACCAGCGATAGCCTGTTTAATCGCTTCATTACTTCCCAACTCCAATTTAACTTTGACCTTCACCCCATGCTTCTCCAGAAGACCTTGAACCGCACTGCGAGTTCCTGAACCCGGTTCGCGCATAATAAATGGTTCTTCACCCAAACGTTCAATAGGAATATTTTTTTCCTTCGCTAAGGGATGGTTAGCAGGTGCGAAAACTACCAACGGGTTTTCTAAAAATGACTGAAAATTGACATCAAAATTATCAGGAATTTGACTCATAATGTATAAGTCATCCAAATTATTCATCATCCGATCTAAAATCAGTTCATGATTTGTAACTTGGAGAGAAATATCAATCCCAGGGTAAAGCTGACAAAAAGGACCTAACAATCTAGGAATAATATACTTAGCAGTAGTAATTGCTGCCAGTCTTAACTGTCCCTGTTTTAATCCTTTTAAATCAGCAATAGTCATTTGAAACTTATCCATAGTCTCGAAAATTTGCCGACAAGTAGCAAATAATTCCCTTCCTGCCTCCGTTAAGTATAAACGCTTTCCTACCTGCTCAAATAATGGCAGACCTACCGATTTCGTTAGCTGTTTGATTTGCATGGAGATAGTAGGTTGAGTCAAAAACAACTCTTCCGCAGCGCGTGTAAAACTACCATGCCGTGCCGCAGCCTCGAACACCTTCAACTGGTGCAATGTCGCTTGGTTCAAGGTTATTCTCCTCTGATAACAATTCATATATATACTATAGTATTACGTAGCACTAAGTTTTTTTTAAGTGTTATTTATACAAATATTGTATAAAATCAATATGTTTAGCTAGTGCGGATAGGGAATTAATTCCCTATCTGACGCGCTGGCCAAGGCATATAAAATGCTGGCAGTTTAAATGGTTGCATTGTCTATCAGTCACATTGTGTTTATCTACACATAAGAACAAATTTATAATCTTACATTCTGGATACTTTTCCAACAATCATTTACAAAACTTAATTTAATAATACGTAATATTGGGACTCAGTTATTTAAAACCCTTTGACAGAGGGAAATTGATATGGGTTTAGTCGCAAGAACCAATGAAACGATAGGCATTATGAAATTCTGAGAATAAAGACTTTTGTCTAATTTTTTAAAAGGCTTATTAATCAAGGATTTTAGAGATCTATCTCTAACGTGAATTTCAGCCTTACTATTCAAATTAATTTAATTTATACTCAATAAATTACTGTATATATGGTATATCAAGAGCATAAAAATACTCCACTACAATAGATTTTAGTACGGGTGAGTGGAGTGTACTGCATAAATTCGGACAGGTTTTATCTGATTCAAATCCTCTCAGCGTCAAAATTAAATTCAATGATGCTAGGGAGTTTTTATATAAGCACTCATGGGTTCTTTAATAAATCGGATGTAAAGATGTTTAAAGGTAGATTTAATCACACGGGGCATGGCAAAATCTATGGGCATTAATTTGTCGGGTAATTGCCAATCTGTAATTTGTAGTAAATCAGGTGATAAATTAGGAAAGTGAATATCATTTAATTCTGGACATATTCCTAATCTTTGAGAGGCTGCAACTGTGGGAACTTGTGCGGGCGCAACCTGAAGAATTTCTAACATTGCTCTATCTAAAGCAAAGACATTACTAGAAGCTGCTAAAATTTCTAAGTTTCGAGGTTCTCCGCCACTAGGTCCATTACCTTCATGACCAATAATACCATCCAAAATTGTTAAAGTGGGATTAATTGCTCTGGCAGTTTCTACCAACATTTCACCGAATTTATTAGCATCTTTACCAGCTTCTAGATGCCACCAAGCTTTCATTTTACCAGGAACACAACCAAAGAGATTTTTTACTCCCAATGTTAGGGTTAATTGCAGATGAGATTTAACTTTGGGAAGGTTAATAACCACGTCTGCTGACATTGCCTCTTTTGATAAAAGTAGGTGATTGAAATTGTCATTTACTGTTTGATAACGTTTACCATGAAATTCAACCAGCGGTAAATTCAGTTCTTCTAAAACTGGTAATAAACCATTGGCTATTGCTACACCTTTAGCAGTACCAAAAGCAGGACTATCTCCTAAAAATGGGTTGCCACCAACTGCAATTACCATTTCAGCAACGGCACGGACTAATTCTGGTCGTGTGGTACATTCTTTTGTAGGCCGAGAACCTGTGAGCAGGTTAGGTTTGAGTAAAACCCGATTTCCTGGTTTGACAAAGGCAGCCATTCCTCCTAAAGGTTCTAGTAGTATTTCTAAAGATGCTTTTAAAGCTTCTTGTTCGTAGGATTTGGCACGAATTAGACTAACAGCTGGTTTTGGGGTTTCCATGGGTAATAATATGCGTAATAATTTGGTGACATGATCATAATATAAACCAAATGACCATTTTTAGATTTTAGATTTTAGATTTTAGATTGGGAATTTTCGGCATAAGTCCGGCCTTTTGAAAACGGAACTAATGGAATATTTCGCTGATCTAAAATCCTCAAGCTCCACACTTTAATACTTCTGCTATTGATAATTTTTAGGAATACCAACTGGCGATAAACCCGCAATTACTTTCAAGTTTTGACAACGAATTAATTCCCTAAAATTCAGTCCAGAACGCTCTTCTATTTTGGCTACAGCTTCAATGGCTGTTAACAAATGTTCGGCGGCTGCTATTTCTGAATAACCCCGTCTTTGGGCAATACGAATAGCCGCTATATCAGCATTTAATTCTGATTCCTGAGACCTATTCACGCGCCAAATCTGTATCGCAGCTAAAGCAGTTAATCCCCCAGATATTACCACACCTACTACATCAGACTGCACTGCCTCGACTATTCCTCCTATAAAGCCCGCTAAAACTACTCCTTGATAAATATTAGGTTGTAACCATTTTACCCCCGTTAACCAGCAAACCATCTGCAATAGCAGTAAATCCCGTTGGGGTTTTGTTAACCTTCGCCACAAATCGAAATTAATATATATCGGTCTTGTTTGACTCCAAGGCTGGGGAAAGGCAGCATCTATTACCTGTTTTTGTTCGGGTTTACTGACGATTTTCGTCATCATTCGCCCAGAAGCAGGCATGACATCCAATAAACGACGAATTTCAATATTTGACTCCATAGTATCCATTATTAATCATAATTATCTATATTCAATATTCAGTGGCTATTAAGATTACACTTGACTACACTTTATCACTTTACACTTATATGGACGCTTTTGATCCTCATCCCCCAGCATGGACAAATCAGGCAACTCACGCTTATCAGTTTCATTGTCCCAAATGTCACGCCAGTAGTCGAGAGGCTGTTAATGTGTGGTTAAATAGGCGATCGCCTGTAACTACCGCAGATCGTCTGCGTAAATGGCAAGAATTTTATCATTGTCATTGCGGTTATGTCTGGTGGGCTTGGAGTAATGATCGACCACCAACGAATTTATCCGCCAAAAAATGATTTCTATTTCATGTCCCCCTCTCCTCAAACCACTCAGGAATTTATCTTCACCGGCACTTTCAGGCAACATTTTAATTTAATCTAAATTAAATCTCTTGGTTAGATATCTTAGTTAAATATTGAGGAAAGTTGTGCATTTACTAATTCCCGCAGCCGGTACTGGCAAAAGAATGGGCGCAAATCGTAATAAACTTTTATTACAGGTATGCTCAAAACCCTTGATTGCTTGGACTTTGTTGGCCGCAGAAGCTGCAAGTTCTATTCGTTGGATAGGAATTGTTTCTCAACCACCCGATTGGGATGATTTTAAGTCCATTATCGCTGATTTAAACCTGAAAAAAACAATAGCATTAATTCCTGGTGCCGCTACCCGTCAAGAATCTGTTTATAATGGTTTACAGGCATTACCAACTAATGCAGGACAAGTATTAATTCATGATGGCGCTCGTTGTTTAGTAACACCAAATTTATTTGATGTTTGTTCGGACGCAATTCTAAATTGTTCTGGTTTAATTGCGGCTGTACCTGTTAAAGATACGATTAAAGTTGTTGATGATAATGGTATCATTACAAGTACACCAGATCGTAAACAATTATGGGCGGCTCAAACTCCCCAGGGGTTTGATGTTAATTTATTAAAACAGTGTCATGCTCAAGGTGTTCGTCAAGGTTGGGAAGTTACTGATGATGCGGCTTTGTTTGAAAAATGTGGTCTGGAAGTGCGAATAGTTCCAGGAGAGGAAACTAACTTGAAAATTACCACTCCTCAAGATCTAGCGATCGCTGAATTTATACTTAGTCATAGGGAATAGGTAAGAGGTAAGAGTTTTTTCTAGTGACTAATTTACAAATCCAAAATCCAAAATCCAAAATCCAAAATCCAAAATCCAAAATCCAAAATCCAAAATCCAAAATCCAAAATCCAAAATCCAAAATCCAAAATCCAAAATCCAAAATCTAAAATCTAAAATCCAAAATCCAAAATCCAAAATCTAAAATTCTGAATGGTCAAGAATATATCTATAGCCACAACGATAGAAGCGATTCTTTATTTAAAAGGTAAACCCTTATCTATCAGTGAAATTGCTGAATATGCCAAATGCGATCGCTCTAAAGCAGAAGCAGGAATTATCGAACTAATTGAGAATTACGCCCGACGGGATACGGCTTTAGAAGTTTTAGAAACTGAACACGGTTATAGTTTACAACTACGCTCAGATTTTCATGATTTAGTACAAGTTCTGATACCAGTAGAATTAGGAATAGGGACCTTGAGAACATTAGCAGCGATCGCTCTGCATAATCCCATACTACAAAGTGACTTAATTAACATCCGTGGTTCTGGTGCTTATCAGCACGTTCAAGAATTAGTAGAATCTGGTTTTGTTCGCAAACGCAAAGAAAGTGATTCTCGGTCCTACTCCTTGCAAATAACAGCAAAATTTCATCAATACTTTCAAATCGAACAACTGCCCGAAATTTTGACAATTCCAGCCAAAGAACAACAACTCTCCCTGGATTTAGAGGATAGTTTGGGCGATTTAGAAGTCAACACCACAGAAACAAAGTTAAACTGAGCAGCTTACCATATATTTTCTCTATTCCCGGCAAAAAATCCACTAGTTTACTAATATGGTTTAGAGTATAATCAGCAGTTAAGCTAATATAAATCGCCAATGGTGTTTGATCCTGACTTTTTGCATGACGACTCTGAGCAGCACTCTAATCAACTTCTGAATGATCGCTTTGGGGACAACCCAAATCAATTACTTAAATACTTACAGCATCAATCTCCCGAAGTTTTAGCCCGTGTCGCTCAATCTGTCAGCCCGGAAATTAAACAAATCATTTCTCAGAATGTCCAAGGACTAGTGGGAATGATGCCGCCAGAGCATTTTCATATCCAGATTACAACAGATCGGGATAATCTAGCAGGGCTACTGGCCTCAGCAATGATGACGGGCTATTTTCTCCGCCAAATGGAACAGAGAATGCAATTGGAACATCTATCCAATCAATAGTCAACCCCACAGGCGTGTTTATTCATGCCTGTATTTTTATATATAGGACTTGCTGAATAAAGCTAAAACCGTTTATTCATAGGGGTTCTGAGGATTTTCCGAACAAAAAAGTGCAAGGTTTTGGCAAATGGAGTCTCAAAACAGTTGCATTTTTCCTTGTCGGATATGGGAAATTGAGGATATAGCTGAAACTGTTCCCTGTTCCCTGTTAAGAGTTCTCTGTTCCCTCCCCTCACAGACAACTTTTTCAGCAAACTTTATATAGCAATTTTAGAAGTTGTATCGTTGATGACAATTTGCTATAACCGTCCCCAACTTCTCTCAAGGTGGACAATAGATATAGGCAAAATCTTTATCCTATCTTTAAGAATCCGCAACTAAAATCTAAAAATTAGCGATTTGTGGACCTGTTGACATGAAATTTTCCTATTGTTCACTTTGTTTTTTGACATTTTTTAGCAGCTTAGTGTTATTTCCTATACACATAGCCAATGCAGATCCTATCAATAAAAGTGACATACCAGTGAATGTTAAAAACAATAATGTCAGCAAAATAACTGGTTATCCTCTACCTAATAATACAGGTATCTCCTTAGGTTATGGTTGGAATTATCACCCCGTCACCAAGGAGGCTGTTTTTCATGGTGGGGTGGATTTATTAGCACCTGTCGGTACTCCTGTGACAGCGATCGCCCCTGGAATCGTCGTTTTCGCCAAGGAACAGGGTAGTTATGGTAAGTTAGTCATTATTAACCATGCAGACGGTTTACAAAGCCGTTACGCCCAACTTGAGGGCATTAAAGTTACTCTAGGTCAAAAGGTCAATCAAGGCCATATTCTTGGAACAGTCGGAACTACAGGACAACCTACTTCCATTCAACCCCATCTCCATTTTGAAATCCGTGTTCGCGGTTTCTTGGGTTGGGAAGCCAAAGATCCCCAGGGGTTTTCCATTTAGTTTTGATCTGGAGGCTTTTCACAATGGGAAATTTTACGTATAAATTTCTAATCCTGGTTTAATTTGTGATCCTCTGGAAAACTGAGGACAGGCAAGCGATCGCCACGAAATAATTCTTCACTTGCCTCTCCCAGGCTTATTAAAGCCTCTCCAGTAGTTTTCTGAGCTATGATCAATATCAGCATACATACTGTACCAGCTTGCAAAAAACAAGACAGGGGAATGGCCAATGAAATTAAATTTAATCCGGGTTGAAAAAAGAACTGTTGGTTTCCAGGTGACATTGTAATTCTTAATAGTTTAATAGTTAGCTAAATGGATAAACTTTTCGCGTTTTCTGCCATTTTCTAATTAGATAGCATTATCTTTGTATTTTTGTCAATTTTGCTGCCTGTGAAGATAACAAAATTGTAAAAAACTGCATGATCTATTTTAGCATTATTAGCATTAATTTAGAGTTTACAAATATCCTCTAAGGTGTGATAATTCTATAGTCATGGCTAACAATTACAGATAACATCCTTTAGTACACCCTTCCTATTAAATTTCACTGCCCATGAAAACAGTATTATTAAAATTATTTAGTCTCTTTAATCGTCAATATTTTTTAGTCTCATCTATCACTCATTTGATCAACATAAATACTTGCGTAATTAAAGTTACATTACCAGATAATGACCTATATATTCTCTGTGAAAATACGAATCTACATCAAACCCTCTTAGATTCTTTACAAATAGAAGAAAACAATGATCATCAATGCTCGTTGAAAAAAGTATTGATTTATGCTCGCAAATTAGATGAAGACCTACTTAAATGGTGTTATTACTTATACTTAAATCAAATTTATCAATATTTAGAACAGTTAGTAACAGAAACACTAACTATCTCAAATAGTTCACCATTGATATTGAACGAGAGTTTATCAAACCTCAATTTAACACCTCTAGAGGCAATTTTAAAACCATGGGATAATTGCAAAAATGTGTCGGCGATCACTAGAATTTTAAAAACATCCACTATTCAGGTGATGCTAATTCCCACAGCAGAATTATTACATAAAATCTGCAATCGTCCCATTTGTCCTCCACTTTATCAAATGTCTAAAAAATTTACTCAATTTATGATCCGCGAACTACAAATCTCCGTTATTCTTGGTTTGTCTATTCATGGTGGTCAAACTGCTAATAAAGAACTTGTGTGGTTTCATAAACTTAATATTATAGAAGATTTACGACTAGTCCTCACCCAAAAATTTGCAACTAAATCTAAATATAGAGATTCCCAAATTACTATTCAAACTCCTGCACCAATTGCACCCATTAAATATCCTAATTCAAGAGATGAGGAAGTCCAAAATCTGGACAAAAAAATAACAAAAGATTGGACAGCAAATATCAATAACCAAATCAAAAAGTTACTTTTAAATAGCAAATTATTTACAACATTTAACCACAACATAAATCAAAACCCTAAACATCAACCAATTGGCAGTTTTGCGCTTTGTCTGGGACTAGGATTACTTCTCGTCTTAGAAAGTGATTTAATATTAAGTTGCATCTTACCCCAAGTTAATAAGAGTAATAATATTATTCCACCTTTATCGTCATTATCTCAGCCATCTGCGCCAGAAAAAAATAATCAAACAAAACAAATTTCAACTCAATTGAATCATGAACAACATACTTTTAATGCCTCTGGATTGATCAATGATCATCATAATAATTCTCCAGTCCTACCATTACAAGAAAACACCAACGCGATAACTATTCTATTAGCAGCCAAACCACAAATGCCCAGTTTTAATGCTAGACAATTAGATGAGCAATTAGCTCTATATAAACAGCGGTTAGCTATAAAAAAACGCCCTCCTGATGTCTTAATTGTTGGTTCTTCCCGCGCTCTTAGAGGAGTTGACCCTCTAGCCCTTTCTCGGGCTTTAGTCAGTCAAGGTTATAGCAATCTTGATATATTTAACTTTGGCATTAATGGAGCAACAGCCCAAGTGGTTGACTGTCTAATTCGTCAGATTTTAGAACCTCAAGAACTCCCAAAAATGATTTTATGGGCTGACGGTTCTCGCGCTTTTAATAATGGAAGAGAAGATATTACTTTTAATGCAATTGCAGTCTCACAAGCTTACAAACAAATATTACAGAAAACTAGAACAACAGTCAACAATAATACAATAAATAAAAATAAAGAAGGTTCTTTAAACAAAATGATCACTAAATCAACAACGAAAGATATTAATATCTATCAAGCAGCTGACAATTGGCTAAATCAGTCCTTATCTGGCTTTTCTGCTAGTTATAAAAATCGTCAACAAATTAAAACTATTCTGCAAAAAAAATTGCAGAATCTACCTTTTATTTATCAACATTCCCAGATGAAAACAAATGTTAATCTCACAAGTTATTCCACAATAGCCAGTTCTCCGCAACAAGTTGATTTTCATGGATTTCTGCCTATATCTGTTCGATTTAATCCGGTTACATATTATCAAAAATATCCCAAAGTTTCAGGAGCTTATGACAATGATTATAAATCTTTTCAACTTACAGGTAAACAAGAACAAGCATTTCGTTCAGTGCTAGATTTTACTAAAAAAAATAATATCTCTTTGGTATTTGTAAATATGCCTCTAACTTCAGATTATTTAGATCCTGTCCGTTCAAAGTATGAACAGCAATTTCAAAAGCATTTATCAAAATTTACAAGTGATCCCAATTTTATTTACCGCGATTTAAGTCAACTATGGCCGACAGCAAATAATTACTTTTCTGATCCCAGCCACATTAACCGCTATGGTGCTGATCAAGTTTCAAAAAAGTTGGCACTAGATCCAATTATTTCCTGGAAAAAAAGTAATTAAATGTGAAAATATTACAGTTTATTATGTTATTTTTTACTGGAAATCTGTCAATAATTCAAAACTATCAACAATTAGTAATTAAACAATGAAATTTATATCAATCCTCTATGGAATTTTTATGTTAAGTGTTTTGGTGATTTACTGGAATGTCTATTTAGCAAATTTTAGATCATGGATTCTTTTAATAGCAAGTATCCTGTTTTACTCATCTTTGCACATTCGATATTTACCATTACTTTTGATACTAACTTTTATCAACTTTCGCTTAGGTTTAGGAATTAGCAACAATATCTCATCAAATAATTATTATCAAAACTCGGATTTATATCAAAAAGAATTGTATCCAAATCGGCGAAATATATTATGGATTGGTATAATTCTTAATGTTTTGGTTCTCTTGGGTTTTAAGTATATAAATCATCTACAAAATTTATTTTTTCATCTCTTTCATCACTCAGATGGATCATTTAATAAGGTAGTTTCTCCCTTGGGAATTTCTTTTTTTACATTTGAATGTATTGCTTATTTGATAGATGTCTATCGTGGTCATCCTCCCGCTGCTAAATTTATAGAATTTGCTACATATAAATTATTTTTTGCAAAACTTATTTCTGGTCCAATTACTCGTTATCATCATCTGCAATTTCAATTCAATACACTACAATTTCCTACTATTGATAAGACCGCTGAAGGTCTATGGTTAATAGCACGAGGTGCCGTTAAAAAAGGAATTTTTGCTGATAATCTGGGAATATTTGTTGATTTATGTTTCGGTAATTTACAAAGAGCAGGTAGCACTGATTTATGGTTAGCTACTTTTGCTTATGGACTACAATTATATTTAGATTTTAATGGTTATGTAGATATCGCCCGTGGTAGCGCTTTACTCTTTGGTTTGGTTTTACCGGAAAATTTTAATTTCCCCTATTTCAGTACCAGTATTGCAGATTTCTGGCGACGTTGGCACATTACATTAGGTGATTGGTTGCGTAATTATCTTTACTTTCCTTTGGGTGGTTCTCGACGCGGATTAATACGTACCTGCGGAAATTTATTGATAGTAATGCTATTAGCTGGGATTTGGCACGGTTCAGCTTGGGGTTTTATTGTTTGGGGTATATCCCATGGTATCGCTTTAGTAGTTCATCGTCTCACCGCTTTTTTAAGCGATCGCTTAACAATTCTTAACTTATTTTGGCAGCATCCACTCGGAATCATCTGCGCTTGGTCGCTCACACAAATCATGGTTTTCATATCCTGGATATGGTTTCGCCTCCCCAACCTCCCAGACTCTGGTTTAGTTATACAGCACCTTTGGGGTTATCCTGCTGATCAACAATTTGCGGACAAGGTTTATGTAGAAGCTCTCAATAGCACTCAATATCAAATTTTTTACTCGCTATTAACGATAGCATTACTGATGACTGTATCATATAGTTGCAAAGCCAGAATGAAATTAGACCTTAGTTGGTCCATAAAGATTTTTCTCACCCCCTTATGCTTCTACGCAGTTTGGTTATTAGCTCCTCAAGGAAGTTTACCGTATATATACTTTGATTTTTAGAATTTTTTGTGTACTTAAATTACATTAGAAAAACATATAATTGATATAACTAATACTAATTTTAATTATCTTTACAAATTTCAATTTATCCTTTAATGTTGTATTCAAGTAGGCAAAACAACCTACTAAACATCATACGAACATAAAGCACTCATAAAATGACCACCACCTTACAACAGCGCCAAAGCGCCAACGTATGGGATCGCTTCTGCGAATTCATCACCAGCACCAACAACCGTTTATACATCGGTTGGTTTGGAGTATTGATGATCCCTACCCTATTAGCCGCTACCACCTGCTTCGTTATCGCTTTCATCGCTGCTCCTCCCGTTGACATTGACGGTATCCGTGAGCCAGTTGCAGGTTCTTTACTATACGGAAACAACATTATTTCCGGTGCTGTAGTTCCTTCCTCTAACGCTATCGGTTTACACTTCTACCCAATTTGGGAAGCAGCATCTTTAGATGAGTGGTTGTATAACGGCGGTCCTTACCAGTTAGTAGTATTCCACTTCTTGATCGGCGTATTCTGCTACCTCGGTCGTGAGTGGGAACTTTCTTACCGCTTGGGAATGCGTCCTTGGATTTGCCTAGCTTTC
>JBJUHT010000062.1:0-7308 GCA_046070105.1 Dolichospermum sp. | reverse complement strand
AGTTTCCCAAGAGGGTGCAAAAGCTGGTAACGCCAAAGGACAGGCCTTCCAAACACCTTGGACTGGTGCGGTCAACTTTTCGCACATACCACCACGGCGACCCTGTGGCTGGTAATAACGACAATAACGACAAGTAGATGTTAAACGCTTAATTGCTTGATATGCCTTCATCTTCAGTACCGACTAGCCAATATACTTATATATTTTGCTTGTTTACCAGAATGGGGATGAATGACAGAAAATTATTATCAGCTATGGGTTTTAGCCATTTTTATTAATAAATAAACTTTATTATATCTTTAGATTTTTGTTATATTTGTAAATGATTGTTAGAGTGTCTACATACTTACTTTAAAGTAAAACATATTAGGGATCAAGGTGAAAAGTTTAATTTTAGATTTATTCTGATTTTTCTAGTGTACTTTGGATAGATTCAAACTCAGTTTTTACTATTTGACTCAATTGCTGACAATCAACCTAGAATAGTCCTATATCATAATCGAGGTTCATATTTAGCTCAACAACTTAGAACAGCATAGAGAACAAACATTCCAGCGTTCCAGTTCACCAGGTGGACTAGGACATTGACATTCGGGACATAAAGGGAGATAATGCGATCGCTCCTGCATGATCCTAGCCCAATTCTTAAAAGTACCTAGAGCATTGTCAAAACTCGGTGTAACCAACTTCTCAGGAACTAAATCATCAGCAACATAGCTGGGGTGTTCTGAAGCAGAAACAGTTATTTGTGTTTCCGTCGTTGGTGAACTCTTCCAGCCCGCAGTGGAAAAGCGAATATCCACCAAAGATGTAGATAGCTTGTGATTTAATTTCGTTAATATAGTTTTTCGTGTAAAAGTCAAATTTTGCGCCCAAGCAGCGCTAGAAGTTGCTACCCACAAAATATCACGTTGAATTGACAGAGGACGAGTTTGTGACTCTACCTCAGCGCCGACAATTTCCAGCCAACAATTCAGTAACCTGGGAAATAATTGTTCTTGCCATACTGGTGAACGTTGAATATCGTCTAGAATATTGTTAATTGATTTAAAAGACATATTTTATTAGTATTTGAGAAATACAAGTATTTTTTCTGATAAACCTAAAACCTAAAATAAACATGATTGAACTATCCCATTATAGATCATTATGAATCAAAATCCCTCCTTAGATTCCGAAAAATCCTCTTTAACATCAGTATTAAATCCAACTTTAGCTACAGCATTAGCTAGTTTAGAAGTCCAATTAGATCAAGAACTAACAAGATACAAAATCACTCGTAATATTACTATTGCAAAAACGCCATTAGATGTAGAAAATTCTACCATAAATAATCTGCCAATATCAACAGTTAATCATGACCAGGAGTTTGTTCAGCAGGAAATAGAGAATAACGCAACTCCTACAAACTTGGAAAAATTTAGTAGTATAGTTAACACCAAAATTCAATCTCTCCAACATCAAACCCTCCTTCCCACTCCTATTCCCAAACAACCAGATAATTACTTAGAATCTAGTGAAGCACTATTGCGGAGTTTAATGGTGCAAGCACCACAAAAACCCAAAACTTTCACAACCAGCAATTTCCGTAACATTGGTTTAATGCTGTCGCTATTATTAACAACCGTAACCTTGGGCTATGTAGTCCTAAACTCCAAAAATTTGCCTTTCAATTTTAGCAACTTATTTAACAGTAATTCGCCAGATACCACGAAAAATACTGAATTAATAGACCATAATTCCCAATCTACTACTAAACCAAAAACCACACTTATACCCAAGTATCCTAATTTAGCGACTCAGGAATTTCGACAACTCAGAGATACCAAAGACATAGTAGATTTAACGACAAAAGTCAAACCAACCCCAGAAATTACCAGCAACAATTCCCAAAATTAAGATACTATAGAAAGTGTGGCCTTGCTGATAGCAATCTTTGCGCCTTGGCAGGAAACATAATTTATATCGCCATATATCGCCATTGTGCAGCATAATCCCAAAATTTGTCGTATTTCCACAAAAACCAGTCTCGTAGTCCTGTAAATGGTTAAGGAAAAACCAATATGGAAGTTATTAAACGTATTCTGAGGCTAATTCGCGCTGACTATAATAGTCTAGTTAGCAATTCAGAAGATCCAGAAAAAATTCTGGAAAAAACTTTCATGGAAATGCAAGATAATTTGGTACAATTACGCCAGAGTCTAGCTCAAGCGATCGCCACACAAAAGCGCACAGAACGCCAAGCAGCCGCAGCGGAGTCTCAAAGCGAAGAATGGTATCGTCGCGCTGAATTATCCCTTCAGCAGGGTAACGAACCTCTAGCACGGGAAGCCCTCACCAAGCGTAAATTTTACCAAGAAACTGCCACAACTCTAACTAACCAAATTGATCAACAAAAAGATATAGTGGCTAAATTGAAGCAAAATATGCAGACTCTAGAATTAAAATTGGCTGAGGTAAAAACCAAAAAGGATATGTATATCGCTCGCGCACGTTCAGCCGAAGCTTCTTATCGGCTTCAGGAAATGCTTAGTGGAGTTTCTCATCAATCTGGTTTAAGCGTATTTGATAAAATAGAAGAAAAGATATTAAATATAGAAGCAAGATCAGAACTTATTAATCAGCCTAGTGATGATTTACAAAAAAAAGTTGCGTCTTTAGACTGTGATAATCATATTGATACAGAACTATTGTCTATGAAAAATTATATTCTCAATCAAAAAGAAAATCAACATTTACCCAAAACCCCCGAACCATAAGTTGGAGGGGTTAATATGGTCGTATATACTTGGATCAAGTATGAAAATTAGGAAAACCGCTATAGAGCAAACTTTATTTTACTCCTTTCCTTGTCTTCTTTCTTCTGACTTCTGACTCTGAATTTTTCTTTGTATAATCGGTTCATGATTCAGAATAGAAAAAAGAGCCAAACTGGAAATATCACATTGGTGTAAGTAGCTATTAGCAAAAAAGCTAACTATTTAACCAAAAACCCAAACATTGTAAGGAAAGATAAATTTATGGGATTATTTGATCGTCTTAAACGAGTAGTTGGCGCTAATCTCAATGATTTAGTCAGTAAAGCCGAAGATCCAGAAAAAATGCTGGAACAAGCCCTCTTAGAAATGCAGGAGGACATGGTGAAATTGCGTCAAGGGGTAGCTCAAGCCATAGCAGCCCAGAAGCGTACAGAGAAACAGTACAATGAAGCTGTGAATGAAGTCAACAAATGGCAGCGCAACGCTCAACTAGCTCTGCAAAAAGGTGATGAAGACCTAGCTCGTCAAGCCTTAGAACGCAAAAAAACATATAATGATACAAGTGTAGTTTTAAAGACTAGTTTAGATCAACAGAACATTCGGGTAGAAGGTCTGAAAAAGAATTTAATTCAGTTAGAGAGCAAAATTTCCGAGGCCAAAACCAAGAAAGAAATGCTCAAAGCCCGAATTACCGCAGCTAAAGCCCAAGAACAATTGGGAAATATGGTGAGCGGAATGAGTACCAGCAGCGCCATGTCCGCTTTTGAGCGCATGGAAGAAAAAGTATTAATCCAAGAATCTCGCGCTCAGTCTACCGCAGAATTGATAGGTTCAGATTTAGAAAGCAAATTTGCAGAATTGGAATCTGGTAGTGATATTGATAATGAATTAGCGGCTTTAAAAGCATCTCTAGCACCAGCACCAGAACCAAAATTACTAAACCCAGAACAACCAACCAGTACGGCTAAAGCTACTCAACCAGTTGATGCGGAATTAGAATAACTTAAAAGACAATTAGATAAACTGTAGTTCTTGCAGATAATTTAATTTTAATTCAGTTAATCCCACATATCTTAGTTGTGGGATTTTGCTTCATTTTTTCCAATGATTATGATAGACTACTAGATGAAAAGCTTAGATAGTAAGCATTTTACAGCACTTTCTGGTGTTATGAGGTACACCACGGGCGGGCAAGATGCCCACCCCACAAGAGTTTTATTATTAAAATTTGTGCCTCATAGCAATGGAATCTGCTGTATAATTGAAAATCCTTCAACTGAGTAAAGCCTAAGTCCAAAACAGGATAACAACTAACCCTCAAATTGGGATAAAGTATTTTGTAAATGAACTTGATTAACTGATGCTACTTTATGGAGACTATTATGGGCAATAGTGTAATAAATATCACTGATGCTGAGTTTGAAAAAGAAGTTTTAAAGTCCGAACAGCCTGTATTAGTATATTTTTGGGCTTCCTGGTGTGGTCCTTGTCGCTTAATGTCACCATTGATTAATTTAGCCGCAACAACTTATAGCGATCGCCTAAAAATTGTTAAAATAGAAGCTGATCCTAATCCAGTGGCTGTTAAACAATATCATGTAGAAGGTCTTCCCGCTCTGAGATTACTGAAAGGAGAAGAAGTATTAGAATCTACCGAAGGAGTAATTGCTAAAGATAAATTACTCAGTCTTTTAGATAACCATTTACAGAGTAATTAGTGGTCAGTGAGTGATCAAAACTCTAGAGTTTCTGATCACATACTCATAACTAATAACCAGTAACTAATAATTTTAATAATTATTAAAATGCAATTTGCAACCAGGTTACAACCCTTAAAATCTAACGTATTTGCGGACATGGACGCAGCTAAGAGCATAGCTTTGGCTGCGGGAAAAGAATTAATTGATTTGTCTTTAGGATCTTCAGATTTACCTACCCAGAATCATATCCTAGAAGCGATCGCTCAATCTGTCCATGATCCTAGCACCCATGGTTATTTATTATTTCGTGGTACTCAAAATTTTCGTCAAGCTGCGGCCCAATGGTATGAACAGAAATTCGGTATCCCAGTTAACCCAGAAACTGAAGTTTTACCCCTAATTGGTTCTCAAGAAGGAACAGCCCATTTACCCTTAGCCATACTTAATCCTGGCGATTTTGCTCTATTATTAGATCCTGGTTATCCTTCCCATGCTGGTGGAGTATACTTGGCTAATGGTCAGATTTATCCCATGGCATTAAAACCAGAAAATAATTTTTTACCAGTTTTTAGTGATATTCCCGTCACTGTTTTAGCTCAGTCACGGTTGATGGTTTTAAGCTATCCTCATAATCCTACCAGTGCGATCGCCCCTTTATCCTTTTTTCAAGAAGCTGTAGCCTTTTGTCAACAACATAATATAGTTCTTGTCCACGATTTTCCCTACGTAGATTTAGTTTTCACAGAAGAAACCCAAAATCCAAAATCCAAAATCCAAAATCTCCAGTCCCCTCAATTTTACAAGCTGACCCGCAAAAAAGCGTCTCCATTGAATTTTTTACCCTGTCCAAGTCTTATAATATGGGAGGTTTCCGCATTGGTTATGCAATTGGGAATCCAGAATTAATTCAAGCCCTAAAGCAAATCAAAGCCACCATTGATTTTAACCAATATTTGGGAATTTTGAACGGAGCGATCGCCGCCCTAACTGGACCGCAAGATGGTGTAAAATCAGCCTTAGCTATTTTCCGTCAACGGCGCGACACATTCATCAAAGCCTTACACAGCATAGGCTGGAACGTTCCCACACCGGAAGCTACGATGTACATTTGGGCAAAATTACCTACACAATGGAGTCATAATTCAAGAGAATTTTGCACCGAATTAGTCAAAAAAACAGGTGTAGCAGCTTCTCCAGGTATCGGCTTTGGTAAATCTGGTGAAGGATACGTCCGTTTCGCATTAGTGCAAGAACCAGAAATTCTAGAAACCGCTGTAGAGAGAATTTCCAAGTTTATGAACTAAAATACAAAAATACAAACTTGTGCAAATTCAAAAGCGCGTACTTTGCACCTTGGCGTCTTTGCGCGAAACATAACTCACACCGCTATTATAGCATCCCATAATTGCTCAAATTCGCGCCATTTACAGCAATTTTAATGTACTTCTACCACACTTTTGTTTTTATATTCCTTTCTTCCTTTGCGACTTTGCGCCTTGGCGTGAGACTTGAAAATGTGGTTTATTTACGTAAAAATCACTATAAACTGTATAAAAATAAAAAAATTTCATCTTGTGGGGTGGGCTTCTAGCCCGCCCAAATGTATAAATTAGCTATTGTAACTGATTAAACCATTCTCATACTGAGATCCAACCATTTAGACTGAGTAATAGGCGCACTAGTAGAAATATAATCAACACCAGTTTCCGCTACAGCGCGAATATTCTCTAAGCTGACATTCCCCGAAGCCTCAATTTTCACCCGACTATCTTCCTGACGAATCAGTGACACAGCTTGACTCATCTTTTCTAAAGACATATTATCCAACATAATAATATCCGCTTCATACTCTAACGCTTCCCGTACCTGTGCCAAAGTTTCCGTTTCCACCTCAATTGTCAGAGGATAGGGAATGTGAGAACGAACACGGGTAATAGCCTCGCCAATTCCCCCAGCCGCTACAATATGATTATCCTTAATCATCACCGCATCATCCAAACCCATCCGGTGATTTATAGCACCACCTAAAGCAGTCGCGTACTTTTCCAAAATTCTCAACCCTGGTGTAGTTTTGCGCGTATCCACCAATTGAGCAGGTAAATCAGCTATTTTCTCCACATATACGTTAGTTAAACTCGCAATTCCACTTAATCGCATTGTCAAATTTAACGCTACTCTTTCCCCCATTAACAGAGCATCTAAGGGACCATCAATTTCCGCTATTACCTGTCCTGGTTCACATTTTGCCCCCTCAGCGGTAATATTTACAAAATTGACTTCATGATTCAAAAGCTGAAACACCCTGGACGCAACCGGTAAACCAGCAATTATTCCCGGAGCTTTAGCTATCCACTTCGCCGCCTTGTTGGAATTTGCGGATAATAAAGATTGAGTAGTACGATCACCCCTACCAATATCTTCCAGCAACCAACCTTGCAACAATTGATCCAGCACTAAAAACGGTGGTAGTACAGCCACTGAACTCTTCATATCATCCCTAATTCCTATATCCACTCAACACTATCAGCAATTGAGTTGATTAACCCCTTCCATAATAATTACCCAAATAATTACCCAAAAAAATCCCCATCAACTCAGCCAAATCAAAAACACAACTGCATAAAGCAAGAATCCAGAAAATTGTAATGACTACAACGCTTACCACACAAGGATTACAGACAAAGCGAAAAAAAAATTCCAAAAAGATGGAAAAAGTAGTTGACAAACCCAAAAAGATTAGATATATTAAATAAGTGCCGAACAGCGAAGCCAAGAGAGGCAACGCCAAACAGCACACCGAACCTTGAAAATATTATAGTTTGAAAGCCAGAATACGACAAGTACCCTGC